>CAXBNO010000027.1:0-12964 GCA_963976775.1 uncultured Kordiimonadales bacterium | reverse complement strand
AGCGCATGTTGGTTTGTTCCGTTCAGGTCACGGCCGGGACCAGGTGCCACGCCGGATGCAGCTCACCCGGCGTGGCAGTTGCGGTCAGACCTGCCCGGTCAGAGGGCGCCGTCTGCGGCCATCTGCATGTAGGCCGGGTCGAAGCGGAACGTGATGTTGCCCTTGTCGCCGAGGCTCTTGCCGCCGGGAAAGGCGATGCCGATGTCATCCACCGACTGCGCGCCCTCCCCCAGGATGCCGTGCTCGAACAGGAACTTGCGGACGAAATCCATGGTCTGGATCAGCTTCGCATCCTGCGTGAAGGCCACGGCATCGGCGGGCTGGTAGAACATCTGCGTGGTGGTGAGCTGGGCGTCGTAGCCTGCCAGGTCGGTGCCCGATGCGGCAGCCATGCTCTCGCGCGCCGCAATCCCGGCAGGCGTGTCGGAGGACATGACCTGCATGGCCTCGTACCAGGCCCCCACCAGCGCCTTGCCGAAGGCCGGATTGTCGGCCAGCGTTTCGGTATTCACCACCATCAGGTCGATGATCTCGCCCGGAATGTCGGCGCTGTCGTAGATCTTCGAGACTCCCGGCATCTCCATGATGGTGGAGACCAGCGGGTTCCAGGTCACGGCGGCCTGCACGTCCGGCGTGGCGAAGGCGGCGACCATGTCGGCGTCGGAGGTATTGACGACGCTGATGTCAGCCTCCCGCATACCCGCACTCTCCAGCCCGCGGGCCAGCAGATAATGCGATACGGAAAGCTCCACCAGGTTGATGGGCTTGCCGGTCAGCGCCCTGAAGCCGCCGTCGCCCTTCACCAGCACCGCGTCATTGCCGTTGGAGAAATCGCCGACGATCAGCGCCGTGGTATCGACGCCACCGCCCGAAGGAATCGAGAGCGTGTCCATGTTGGTGGCCGAGACGCCGTCGAAGGCCCCTGCCGTGTACTGGTTGATCGACTCGATATAGTCGTTGATCTGCACGATCTCGACCGCGATGCCGTACTTGTCGGCCCACTTCTTCATGATGCCGGAATCGGACATGTAGCCCCAGGGCATCCAGCCGACATAGATCGACCAGGCCACGCGGAAGCTGTCCTTCTTCTCGGCCTGTGCGGGGGAAAGGGAGACCGCGCCCAGCAGCGCCAGTCCCGTCATCAATGCAGCAAATCGTTTCATCACACCCTCCTCAATCGTCACTGTCTGGCTCTGGTCACCGGACTTCGGAGGTCGGGAAGGACCGCGTCCGGCATGCATCGCCGCGCAAGATCTCCCGGGATTTTGGCCCGCCGTGTGTCCCGCCGTGTCTTCGGCAGGATGGCAACTCTCGGACCAGACGCGTGCCCTGCGGCCCGCCGGAACCCTAGTCGCCTGTTGCCTTCACACAGCGCAAACCGTGTGCCAGCAAGGGCCTTGCGGATTCTTCATTGGAATCAGCCACTTGCTGAAGCACGGGTTCAGCGGGTGCAGAAAATTGCCCAAAAATTGGGCAACGCCGCATTTTTCGCCCCTTGTTCGGGCAAATCGACAGACTGCCGAAAATCCGCTGCAAGAATATGCTGCATGGCGCGTTCGGCTGGATTACGCTTTCGATCATGAAGCGCGTTCAGATCCCGCTGCGGCATTTCTTTGCCACGCCGCCAACCCCCTGCCCGTACCTGTCCGGTCGCATGGAGCGGAAGGTCGTGACCCTGTTGTCGGGGGAGGAACCGGACCAGTTGCACAGTGCGCTGTCGGCTGCCGGCTTCCGGCGCAGCCAGGATCTCGCCTACCGTCCGGCCTGTGACAACTGCAACGCCTGCATCCCCGTGCGTGTGCCGGTGGCTCGGTTCCGGCCGAACCGCACCCAGCGGCGCAACTGGCGGCGCAACCAGGATCTGAGCGCCCGCATCGTCCCGGCACTGGCGACGCGCGAACACTACATGCTGTTCCGCCAGTATCTCACCACCCGCCATGCGGAGGGCGGGATGGCCGACATGCGCTTCGGCGACTATCGCGCGATGGTGGAGGATACGCCGGTCGATACCTTCCTGGTGGAGTTCCGGGACGCCGACCTGAAGCTGCACGCGGTCTGCCTGACAGACCGGATGCAGGACGGATTCTCCCTCGTCTACAGCTTCTTCGATACGGAGGACGAGCGACGCAGTCTCGGCGTCTATGTCCTGCAGTGGCATGTCTGGCATGCCCTGTCGGAGGAACTGACCAACGTCTATCTTGGTTACTGGATCCCGGGCAGCCGCAAGTCTGCCTTCCGCCCGCTGGAACAGCTCACGCCGGATGGCTGGATGGATCTGCCGCCGTTAACGGACGAAGCCAATGGAACATGACGGCGAAGACCATGGAACGTGACGGCTGCCGGGTTGTCGTGACCGATCCGGTTCACCAGACTTGAGGCAGCGACAGTTTCCCTGGAGTACCGAGAGAATGCTTCGACCCGCACTTTTCACCGGCCTCGCGCTGCTGGCCTCAGCATTCGTGGCCATTTTCGCCGTCGCGACCACCGCGCCGGCGCTGGCAAAGACCGCCGTGACGGATGAGTTCCTGGAAGGCCGCATCACCGTTGACCGCAGGGTCCGCCTGCCGCAGGGCGGCGCTGCCGCCCGGATCCCGGTGAACATCGAACTGACGAACACCGGGCCGGATCCCCTGGAGATCAGGGCTCCCAGCATCTGCGACGTGCACAATTACCACATCGTCTATCCCAACAATGACCTGATCGCGACCCGTGGTGACACCGACTGCGAGCCGAACGAGTCGGTGCTGAAGCTTGCTCCGGGGGAGACGATCTACGCCACCAACAGCCTGCTGCTGCACCGGGCCCTGCTGGAGACCGGTCGGCGCTATTATGTGATCTACGAATTCTGGGGTGTGCGGATGCGCGCGCCGTTCGTCATCCTGGAGCATGAATAGGCCACAGGCTGACGCGGTCGGATTTTCAGGTTATCCCCACGTCTAGGTTGCCTGTGGATAAATATGTCCACAGGAAAGTGGGACGGGGGACACGTGCGACGCCTGCGGTCCGGCCCCCGGAATGATAGGTTCTGCGGATCATGGCTGACATCATCGACGCACGCTTGATCGACCGGGACGAGACCTCCGCGCAGGAGGACGCTCCGAAGCAACTTCCGCACAATCTGGAGGCGGAGCAGCAACTGCTCGGCGCCCTGCTCTACAACAATGACGCGGCGGCGCGGCTGCTGGATTTCCTGCGCGCGGAGCATTTCTTCCAGCCGCTGCACGGGCGCATCTACGACGCCATCCTGACCCTGGTCGACCGGGGGGAACTGGCCAACCCGGTGACCCTGAAGACGCGCTTCGAACAGGACGCGGCGATCCGGGAACTGGGTGGCGCGGGCTATCTGGTGGACCTGAGCGCGCGGGCGGTGAACGCGATCCGGGCCGAGGAATATGCCCGCATCCTCTACGACCTCTATCTCAGACGGCAGATCATCCTGTTGTCGGACGAGATGTCGGAGCGCAGCCACAGCGCCGACCTGTCCGATACGGCGGAGAAGCAGATCGAGGCTGCGGAGGCCAGCCTCTATTCACTGGCCGAGGCCGGGGAGGCGCAGAACGACCTGCGCCCGTTCCGCCAGGCGGTGACCGAAAGCCTGGAAAGCATCGAGGCCGCCTACCGTCGGGTGGGACAACTGGTGGGCGTCACCACCGGCCTGCGCGACCTGGACAACTGGCTGGGGGGCCTGCACCGCACCGACATGCTGGTGCTTGCCGCCCGACCGGGCATGGGCAAGACCTCGCTGGCGGTCACCATCGGCCTCAATGCCGCGCGCGCCTACCGCCAGATCCGCGACGATACGGGCACCGTGGTGGATACGGAGGGGGCGGTCGTCGGCTTCTTCAGCCTGGAAATGTCGCGCGAACAGCTCGCCACGCGTGTGGTTTCGGAACAGACCCGCATCCGCTCCAACGATCTGCGCAAGGGCACCATCGACCGGGAAACCTATCTGAACACTGTGGTCCCGGCGACGCAGCAACTGGTGGATCTGCCGTTCTACATCGATGACACGCCCGCGATCTCGATCTCCCAGTTGCGGTCCCGCGCGCGACGGCTGAAGCGCCAGCACGGGCTGGGCCTGATCATCATCGACTACATCCAGCTCATGCGCCCGTCCGGGGCCAAGCGCACCGAGAACCGGGTGCAGGAGATCACCGAGATCACCCAGGGCCTGAAGGCGGTGGCCAAGGAACTGGCGGTGCCGGTGGTGGCGCTGTCGCAGCTTTCCCGTGCGGTGGAGCAGCGCGACGACAAGCGTCCCCAGCTTTCCGACCTGCGTGAATCGGGCTCCATCGAACAGGACGCGGATGTGGTCATGTTCATCTATCGCGAGTCCTATTACGAGCAGAAGAACAAGCCCGACGAGACCGACCAGGTGGCGATGGAGGAGTGGCAGGAGAAGATGAGCCGCATCTACAACAAGACCGAGGTCATCATCAGCAAGCAGCGTCACGGCCCGACCGGCACCATCGAGCTGTTCTTCGAACCCGAATACACGACCTTCAAGGACTATGACCGCATCCACGATCCCCGCGATGTGCACTGACGCATCCTGTTGCACCGCATCGTCCTTCCTCCCCCTTGGCGGGGGAGGATCGAGGTGGGGGGGAAGCCCGGTGTTTCAGGTCCATCACCTGAACCGGAAACAGCCGCCGCGCACCCCCTTCCCGACCTTCCCCCGTCGAGGGGGAAGGGGCGCAGGCGGCATCGCATCGGTCATGTTCCCCCGACCTGCGCGGGGTGGAGAGAAGGATGGTTCTTCTTCGGCTCTGTCCCCGGAAACCCGGCAGGCATGACGGCGGCGGCGAGCCTTCACATTGATCTGGATGCGCTGGCGGCCAACTGGCGCACGCTGGCGGCACTGGCACCGGCGGCGGAGACGGCGGCGGTGGTGAAGGCCAATGCCTATGGTGTCGGCCTGGAACCGGCGGCGCGTGCCTTCGCGGCGGCCGGATGCCGGACCTTCTTCACCGCCACCATCGACGAGGCCCTGCGGCTGCGTCGCACGGACGGCCAGGCGCGCATCTTCGTGCTGAACGGTCTGCTGCCGGGCAGCGAGGCCACCTTCACCGGACATGGTCTGATCCCGGTGCTGAATGATCTGGTGGATATCGAACGCTGGCAGGCCTGGGCGGCGCAGCGGGAAACCGTGCTGCCTGCGGCGATCCAGCTCGATACGGGCATGACCCGCCTTGGCCTGCGCGGGCCGGATACCGAGCGACTGGCGGCGGAGCTGACCCGGTTGCGGGGGCTGCAGGTGGTGCTCTGGCTGACCCATCCGGCCTGTGCCGACCTGCCCGACCATCCGTTGAACCGCACCCAGCTTGACCGGTTCCGGCGGCGGCTGGCCATGCTGCCGCGCGCACCCGCGTCGTTCTGCAATTCGCCCGCCCTGCATCTGGGTCCGGACCGGCATTTCGACCTGATCCGGCCCGGTGTGGCCCTCTATGGTGCCAACCCCTCACCCGTTGCGACCGTCAGAATGCGGGAAGTGGTTCATTTGAAAGCAAGAATCCTGCAAACCCATCGCGTTGACACCCCCCGGACCGTTGGCTACGGTGCGACCCATCCGGTGGCCGGGCCTGCCAGGATCGCGACCGTTGGTGTCGGCTACGCGGACGGGTATCCCCGTTCACTCAGTGGTCAGGCAGTCGGTCGGATCGGCGACCATGTGGTGCCTTTGGTGGGGCGGGTTTCGATGGACCTTTCGACATTTGATGTCTCGACCGTGCCGGAGGACCTGTCCCTTCCGGGTGCGGAGATTTCGCTGATCGGCGGCGGCGTCGATATCGATGCGCTGGCCGAAGCCGGCGGCACCATCGCCTACGAGCTGCTGGCCGGACTGGGCCTGCGCTATGCCCGGGTCTACAGCGGCCAGGGAGCGGTCTGAGCCATGCGCTGGAACTTCCTGGCCCTGATCGGCAGCGTCATCCTTCAGTTCTTCGGCGCGGTCGGCCGACTGTCGGTGTTCACCGGCAAGGGCCTGCTGCACTGCGTGACGCCGCCGTTCTATCCCCGCATCCTGCTGCGCCAGATGCTGCAGATCGGCTATTACTCGCTGCCCGTGATCGGCCTCACCGCCTTCTTCACCGGCGCGGTGCTGGCGCTGCAGATCTACATTGGCGGCGCGCGCTTCAATGCGGAAAGCCTGGTGTCCTCCATCGTCGTGCTCGGCATCACCCGCGAACTGGGGCCGGTGATCGGTGGCCTGATGGTCGCGGGACGGGTCTCCGCCGCCATGGCGGCCGAGATCGGCACCATGCGGGTGACCGAACAGATCGACGCCCTGACCACGCTGTCCACCAATCCGTTCAAGTATCTGGTGGCACCGCGGCTGATCGCGGGCGCGACCATGCTGCCGCTGCTGGTGCTGGTGGCCGATGTCATCGGCGTCTTCGGCGGCTTTGTCGTCGGCACGGAGAAGCTTGGCTTCAACGTCGGCATCTACCTGCAGAACACCGTCGACTTCCTGCATATGGATGACGTCATCTCCGGCCTGGTGAAGGCCTCCATCTTCGGGTTCCTGATCTCGCTCATGGGCTGCTACCACGGCTTCATGAGCCGGGGCGGGGCGCAGGGTGTCGGGCGGGCCACCACCAATGCCGTGGTTTCCGCCTCGATCATGATCCTGACCGCCAATTACATCATCACCGAACTGTTCTTCGCCCAATGAGCACCGCAGCCGCCAGCACCGGACATTCGAAAATCAGCCTGAAGGGCGTGACCAAGCATTTCGGACCGAAACAGGTCCTGCGCGGCATCGACCTGGAGGTGCAGCGCGGCCAGTCGCTGGTCATCATCGGCGGCTCCGGCACCGGCAAGTCGGTGATGCTGAAATGCATTCTCGGTCTGATGCATCCGGACGGTGGCACCATCCACATCGACGGCCAGGACGTGACCCACCTGAAGGGACGCGAACAGGAAGCGGTGATGGCCCGGATGGGCATGCTGTTCCAGGGCGGGGCGCTGTTCGACAGCCTGAAGGTCTGGGAAAATGTCGCCTTCGGCCTGATCCAGGGCAAGGGCATGCAGCGCGAGAAGGCCCGCGACATTGCTATGGCCAAGCTGGCCCAGGTCGGCCTGACCGCAGATGTCGGCGAACTGTCGCCGGCCGAACTCTCCGGCGGCATGCAGAAGCGCGTCGGACTGGCCCGCGCCATCGCCACCGATCCGGAAATCATCTTCTTCGACGAGCCGACCACGGGTCTGGATCCGATCATGGCCGACGTGATCAACGACCTGATCGTGAAATGCGTGAAGGAACTTGGCGCGACAACCATGTCGATCACCCATGACATGGCTTCTGCCCGCAAGATTGCTGACCGCGTGGCGATGATCTACGAGGGGCGGATCATGTGGCACGGCATGGTGGGGGATGTGGATCACTCCGGCAATGCCCATGTGGACCAGTTCATCAATGGCCGCGCCGAGGGGCCGATCCGGATGCAGGTCCGGAAATTGTGATTCCGTCCGCCGCGCGGGCGTGGCATGGCTTGGGGGCAGAAACTGATTCCCGGTGCTGACCGCACCTGACCCGCCCATCCGATACAGGGCATGAACCGGAAAAGATGGCCAAGGCGAGCATCCGATATGTCTGCCGCGATTGCGGTGCCAGCTACCCGAAGTGGCGCGGTATCTGCGACGCCTGCGGTACCGCGTCCTCGGTGGAGGAGGAGACAGTGACGCCGCGCCCCCGGGCGTTCGGGGTCGTCGGCGGCAGCCGCAGCCGCCCTGCGCCCCTGACCGATCTTTCGATACAGACCCTGGATGAACCGAGACGCGGCACCGGGATCGGAGAACTGGACCGGGTGCTGGGCGGCGGACTGGTGCGCGGCTCCGCCATCCTGATCGGCGGCGACCCGGGCATCGGCAAGTCGACGCTGCTGCTGCAGACCGCGACCGCCATGGCCGCGACAGGCGCGAAGATCATCTACGTCTCCGGCGAGGAGGCGACGACCCAGATCGCCATGCGTGCGCGCAGGCTGGGGGTCGACGGTGCCCCGGTGCTGGTCACCAATGCCAACGGGCTGGGGGAGATCCTCGCCACCCTGCAGGAGCATGCCGATACCGATCTGGTGATCATCGATTCGATCCAGACCGTGTTCTCGGAAGCGCTGGAGAGCGCGCCGGGCACGGTCGCCCAGGTCCGCGCCACGGCGCACGAGCTGATCCAGTACGCCAAGAAGTCGGGCACCGCCGTGGTGCTGGTCGGCCATGTCACCAAGGACGGCCAGATTGCCGGGCCGCGGGTGCTGGAGCACATGGTGGACACGGTGCTCTATTTCGAGGGCGACCGCAGCCACCAGTTCCGCATCCTGCGCGCGGTGAAGAACCGCTTCGGGGCCGCCGACGAGATCGGTGTCTTCGAGATGGCGGAGGCCGGGCTGATCGAGACCCCGAACCCCTCCGCCCTGTTCCTGGGGGAGCGGGAGGAGCCGGTGGCCGGGGCCGCCGTCTTTGCCGGGATGGAGGGCAGCCGGCCGATCCTGGTGGAGATCCAGGCACTGGTCGCGCCGTCGCCGCTGGCCACGCCGCGCCGTGCGGTCGTCGGCTGGGATGCCGGGCGGCTGGCCATGATCCTTGCCGTGCTGGATACCCGGCTGGGCCTCTCGCTGGGCCAGAACGAGGTCTATCTGAACGTTGCCGGCGGCCTGCGCATCAACGAACCTGCCGCCGATCTGGCCGTGGCGGCGGCGCTGCTCTCGTCGCTGTCCGATGATCCGGTGCGCGCCGCGACGGTCGTCTTCGGGGAGATCGGCCTGTCGGGAGAGGTCCGGCGTGTCGCCAGGGCAGAGGCGCGGATGAAGGAAGCCTCCAAGCTCGGCTTCCGCCATGCCATCGCCCCGGCGGGGTCGGAGGGACGGGACCTGCTGCGGGTGACGGAGATCGACCGCCTGGATGCTCTCGCCGCCCTGTTCCCGCTGGATGAGGGGCGCTGAGATGGCTCTGACCTTTGCCGACCTGATCATCCTGGGCGTCATCACCCTTTCCGCCGTCTTCGGCCTGATGCGCGGTTTCACCCGCGAGGTGCTGTCGCTGGGCAGCTGGATCGGTGCCGGTGTCGCCGCCTGGTACGGCCAGCCCCTGCTGCGCCCCTTCGCGCTGGAACAGATCGGCGACCCGACCGCCGCCGACATCGTCTCCGCCCTGGTCATCTTTCTCGGCGCACTGATCGTGCTGATCCTGATCACCCACAGGATCGCCAGCCGGGTCCGCGACAGCCGCGCCATCGGCACCCTGGACCGCTCGCTCGGCATCCTGTTCGGTGTCGGGCGCGGGGCGCTGGTGATCATTGCCGCCTGGCTGGTGATCGACTATCTGATGCCGGACAATCCGCCGAAGACGGTGCGGGAGTCGCGGTCGCTGCCCTATGTCATCCTGGCGACGGACTATGTCACCTCTGTCATTCCACGCCGGGTGCGCGAGCAGACGCGCGGATCCGCGGATGATGCGCGGGGCGCGGCGGAGGATGCCAACCGGGCCGCGCGGGTGCTGCGCCCGCTGCTGGACCGGCAGGGCGACAGTGACGACACGAATGACAGCCGCGACGGGGAAGCACAGGACGCGGAGCCCGAGAAGGGCTATACGAAGCAGCAGAAACGAGATCTCGAACGCCTGATGGATTCCGTGACGGAGCGCCAATGAGCACCATCTCTCCCGGGACGACCCTCCCTTTCGACGACGACCATTTCCATGAGGAATGCGCCGTCTTCGGCGTATGGGGTGCCGAAGGCGCCGCCGGACTGACGGCCCTCGGCCTGCATGCCCTGCAGCATCGCGGGCAGGAAGCCTGCGGCATCGTTGCCTTCGACAGTGGTCATTTCAACGTGCATCGCGCGCTGGGGCTTGTCGGCGACGTGTTCGGCAAGGGCTCGGCGGACAGCGACAGCAACAGCCCCATCGCGCGGCTGACCGGTCGTGCCGCCATCGGCCACACCCGCTATGCCACGTCGGGGCGGACCATGATCCGCAACATCCAGCCGCTCTGGACCGATCTGGACGAATCCGGCGGCTTCGCGCTGGCCCACAACGGCAACCTGACCAATGCGCGACAGATCAAGAAGGAACTGCGGGCGGAAGGGCGGCGGTTCCAGTCGACCACCGATACGGAGGTGATTCTGGATCTGGTTGCGCGCAGCAACGAGCGCCAGCTCGTCAAGCGGCTGGTCAGCGCCATGAAGCGCATTGTCGGTGCCTATTCGCTGGTCGCCCTTTCGAAGAAGAAACTGATTGCCGCCCGTGACCCTGCCGGGGTGCGCCCGCTGGTGCTGGGGCGGCTGGAGGAAGCCTGGGTGGTGTCGTCGGAGACCTGCGGCCTCGACATCATCGGTGCCGACTTCGTGCGCGACGTGAAGCCGGGAGAGATGATCGTCATCGACGAGAGCGGGATGGAAAGCCATTTCCCGCTCGCCGAGGAGCCGTCGCATTTCTGCATCTTCGAGTATGTCTATTTCTCGCGCCCTGATTCCAGGGTGAACGGCAAGGATGTCTATTCCATCCGCCGCAACATCGGGCGTGAACTGGCGCGGGAGGAAGTGGTCTCCGCCGACATGGTGGTGCCGGTGCCGGACTCCGGCACGCCCTCGGCGCTGGGCTATGCGGAGATCCTCGACATTCCGTTCGAACTGGCAATCACCCGCAACCACTATGTCGGACGCAGCTTCATCGAACCGGATCAGATCCACCGCGATCTGGCGGTACTGCGGAAACTGAACGCCAACCGTGGCCTGCTGCGGGGCAAGCGCGTGGTGCTGGTGGATGACTCGATCGTGCGCGGCACCACCTCGAAACGCATCGTCGAGATGGTGCGCGACGCCGGCGCGACTGAGGTGCATCTGCGCATCGCCAGCCCGCCGACGATCAGCCCCTGCTTCTATGGCGTCGACACACCGTCCAAGTCGGAACTGATCTACAACCAGTTCGAATCGCTGGAACAGGTTCGCAATGCCATCAAGGTCGACAGCCTGGCCTATCTCTCCATCGACGGGCTCTACCGTGCGGTGGGGGAAGCCAGACGCAGCATGGAGGCCGGTTACTGCGATGCCTGCTTCACCGGCGAATATGCCATTCCGCTGCTGGACGAGAACGACAAGGGCGTCGAGGCCGATCAGGGCAGCCTGTTCCGCGAGGGGCAGCGATGAGCCTGAAGCGCCTGGAAGGCCGCATCGCCCTGGTCACCGGGGCCTCGAAGGGGATCGGCCGGGCCATCGCCATGGCCTACGCGGCGGAGGGCGCGCACATCATCGCCATTGCCCGTGACACCGCCGGGCTGGAAAGCCTGTACGACGCGATCAACGGTCTCGGTGGCACCGCCACCCTGGTGCCGATGGATCTGACCGAATGGGCCGCCATCGACGGTCTCGCCGCACCGCTGCTGGAGCGCTACGGCCACCTCGACGCGCTGGTCGGCAATGCCGCGATGCTGGGACAGCTTTCGCCCATGGGACACTTTCCGCCGGATGTCTGGGAACGGGCCTTCAGGCTGAATGTCCACGCCAACTGGCGGCTGATCCGCGCGCTGGACCCGTTGCTCCGGGCCTCCGACGCCGGACGGGTGCTGTTCGTCACCAGCGGCATCACCCGCGTCGCCTCGCCCTTCTGGGGCCTCTACGGTGCCACCAAGGCGGCGCTGGAGAAGATGGCGGAGACCTACGCGGTCGAGATGAAACAGACGAAGGTCCGGGTCAACGTGATCAACCCCGGCCCCACCCGCACCGCCATGCGCGCAGGTGCCTTCCCCGGCGAGGATCCGATGACCCTTCCCGCCCCGGAGGAGATCATGGAAGGTTTCGTCCAGGCCGTGATGCCGCAGTTCGACGGCAACGGCCTCTGGATCGCCGCCGACGAGATCGCGAAGGCGGCGCGGACGGTGAACTGACGCACCACCTGCCGCCCTTTTCATGGTGACGTGATTGGTGGTGGCTTGCGCCTCTTGCCGGACAGGGCGTTACCGGCAATGGCGGTGAGCAGGATGGTGCCGCCGATCAGCGTGTTGACGCTCGCCGTCTCCCCCAGCAGCAGCCAGACCCAGAGCGGTGCCAGCAGAACCTCCGCCAGTGACAGCAGGGCGAGCTCCGCGGCGGGCAGGCTGCGCGATCCCAGCGTGTAGAGGATCAGTCCCGCACCGGCCTGGAAGACCCCCATGCCCATCGCGATGCCGCCGTCGCCGGTGGAGAGCACGAGGGGCAGGCCGAGAGAGAGACATATCGCCAGCGTGATGACGATGGCGAACAGGCCCGAGAGGAAAACCGCAGGCAGCATCTCGCCTGACCGGCCCCAGCGCAGGGCCACGGTGAATACAGCGAAGCCGAACGCCGATCCCAGTGCCGCAAGACTGCCGGACAGTGCGACACTGCCGGACTTGTCGGCGACCATGACCCCGATGCCGCCGATCGCGACGGCGATGGCGATCCAGGTCGCTGCACGCACCGGTTCCCGAAGCACCAGCCACCCCAGAACCGCCGTCATGAACGGGGCCGTGGCGAAGAGCAGCATCGCGTTCGCCACAGATGTGGCCTGGATCGCGTAGATCCCGCCGGCATAGGCCGCTGTCAGTGCCAGTCCGGCAATGACAGCGGGAAATCCGATCCGGCGGATCTGTGCGAAAGGACTCTCGCCCGAGCGCATGCGGACGAAGACATAGAGGAACAGGGACAGGCTGACCGAACGATAGAGCAGGATCTGCCAGACCACCGCGTCGTCGATCAGCCGGATGCCGATCCCGACCGTCGACCAGAGGACGCCGGCTCCGAGGACGAACAGGACGCCATGGCGGTGTCCGCCCACCGTGGCTGAAGTCTGGTTCATGTCTGTCCCCGCGCGCTCGATTGAAAACGGTCCGGCAGGCAGCCTGACAGGACCGGGATGGCTCTGGCTACCCGATTGCGACATCCCAGGCCCCCGGGAAATGCCGCAACCGGTCCAGTTTCATCGTTTCATTCGGTGCGCGCTGCCTTATCTACAG
>CAXBNO010000026.1:0-13097 GCA_963976775.1 uncultured Kordiimonadales bacterium | reverse complement strand
TGCGCTGGCGACGCTGGATGTTTCCCCGGCCGAGATGACCTGGAAGGCGGGCGTCGACATCCTGTCGTTCGGGGCCACCAAGAACGGCTGCATGGCGGCAGAGGCGGTGGTCGTGTTCGATCCTGAAACGGCTGCAGAACTTCACTATCGCCGGATGCGCGGCGGCCATCTGTGGTCGAAGCAGCGGTTCCTCTCCGCCCAGTTGACGGCCTATGTGACGAACGGCCTCTGGCTGGAGAATGCGCACCATGCCAACCGGCTGGCGCGGAAGCTGGGCAACGGCCTGGCAGCGATGCAGGGCTTTCGACTGGCTGCGCCCGTGCAGATCAACGAGGTCTTTGTCGATCTGCCTGCCGGAGTGGCCGACAGGCTCAGGGCGCGGGGCTTCCTGTTTCACGACTGGTCAGCGGCCGGTCAGGGCGGTGTCAGGTTCGTGACGTCATTCATGACCGACGAAGCGGACATCGACGCCATTCTGGAAGCTGCCGCCGATCAGGACTGATCCGATCAGAACCGGTCCGGTCAGAACTGGCCCGGTCAGAACTGGCCCGGTCAGAACTGGCCCGGTCAGAACTGGAAATAGATGAACTGGTTGGTTGCCTGCAGGAAGACCAGTGCAAGGAATGTCGTCACGGCGACGGATGCCATGTCGCCGATGGCCAGGACGGCGGGCAGCCTGCTCAACCGCGGGATCACCCAGTGGTGGACGGCAAACATCATGATCACCAGCAGTGTCAGCAGGGCGGTCACCAGGTAGACATTCTCCCGCAGGCCAAGCCAGAGATAGGCTGACGGGTCGAACAGCCGACCCCACATCAGAAGGGCGTCGTGAACCGACTCGGCGCGGAACGGAATCCAGCCGAGCATCATGACGGGCAGGGTGATGGCAACTCCGATGACCCATTGCAGGGCGCGCGGAACGAAACGGATCAGCGGTGCCAGCATCCGGTAGCAGAGTATCGCGACAGCGTGGTAGATGCCCCAGAGAAGGAACGTCCAGTTCGCGCCGTGCCACAGGCCCATGATGCACCAGCTGGCGAACAGCGCCCTGTTGTTCTGACGGTCGGTCGTCGCGGTGGCCAGCCCCCCCACCGACCGGTCCTGCACCTTGATGCCAGCCAGTGGCAGGTAGAGGTAATCGCGGATCCAGCTGGAAAGGGAGATGTGCCAGCGACGCCAGAAGTCCCGTGGCGAGTTGGCCAGATAGGGGAAATTGAAGTTCTCCGGAAAGCGGATACCGATCATCCGGGCGCTGCCTATCGCGATGTGGGAATAGGCGCTGAAATCGAAATAGATCTGGAAACCGAACAGGAACGCCAGCGTGTGGACATCCAGGGCCGAAAGGCTCTCCGCCGGTGTGGCGTATCCGGAATCGACCAGCGGCGCGATATTGTCCGCCACGACAACCTTCAGCAACAGGCCGTAGAGAACCCGTCGCAACCCGCTGAAGACATCTTCCCAGGAGAAGGGGACGCGATCCTTGAATTGGTACAGCACTTCCGCCGCGCGCAGGACGGGTCCCGCGATCAGCTGCGGAAAGAATGTGACGTAGCAGCCATAGGCGATGAAATCCTTCTCGGGCCTGATGAAGCCACGATAGACATCGATCGTGTAGCTGATGGTCTGGAACGTGTAGAAGCTGATGCCCAGCGGCAGGATGATCGTGAGCACGACCGGATCGGGTTCGAACCCCAGAAGATGGGCAAATCCTGTAACGTTTTCAGCAATGAAGATCAGATACTTGAAGTAGATCAGCAGGCCGAGATTGGACACGAGACTGACCAGCAGGAGCCGCTTTCGCTGCCTGTCCGGTCGCCCTTCCATCATCCGGGCCACCACGTAGTCGATGGTGGTGGACAGCAGCAGCAGCGGCAGGAATTCCACCCGCCAGAAACCGTAGAACACCAGGCTGGTGCCGAAGATCAGGAGCAGACGCGCCCTGTAGGGCAGGTTCCAGTAGAGAGCGACCACCAGGGCCAGCAGCAGCAGGTATGAGAGCGAATTGAAGATCATCGGTCGGCGGTTCCGACGGGCTGTTCCAGCACGATCCCTTCAATGGCATCGGCCAGGATGCGGTGACCGCCAGCCTGGAAATGCATGAAGTCGATCTCCGCCTCGCCTGCCCCAGTGGTTGAATCCTTCCGGCCCCAGAGGGATGCGGGGACGATGCCTTCCAGATCGTGAAAGGCCACGCCCGCGATCTGCGCCGCCTGTTGCTTGAACCCGTTGTAGGCTGTGGTTTCATAGGGCGGAGCGACGTCGTCGCGCAGCGGGGCAATATAGAGCGCCACGCTGACACCGCGTGCTGCGGCAAGGTCCAGAATGGCATCCAGCGCCTGCATGTTCGCACTGTAGCGACCGGGGATCATGCGGCGGATGGACGAGGCCTTGATGCCGAAGACCCGGTTCCGGGTCTTGTAGGCTTCGTTGAACAGTTCCCCGCGAACACGGTTGCGGTTGTCCCATGCAGGCCAGACGCCTGCCAGTGTCGTGCTCAGGAATGTCTCGACGCTTTCCTGTACCGTCTCTTCCAGGGCGGCCACTTCGTTCCCCAGGTTATCCTTCGACGCGTGCTCGCTCAGCAGCCGGTTTCCCGTTGCCGACAACGACAGAAGCTCCCGCGTGTCGGGATCATCCAGCGCGGCCTGCAGGTCCGGGCGGATGCCGGTCTCCCGCAGATCATCGAACACCAGCGGCAGAACCAGTTGCCTCAGCGGTACTTTCGTCAGCAGATGCGCGAACAGCAGATAATGCTCCTGCAGGTTCGCGTTCGGCTGTGAGGCGGTCAGCAGGTACCGGCCCCTGGCGATCAGGCGCCGATGCAACTCGGGCGCGGCTGTTTCCTCGCCGGGATGAAACTGGTTGATGGCGTGAAGCTGGGAATTGCCGAGCCACAGTGTGACGGGCAGCGCCTTACCGTGCTCGGCGTAGTCGCGAAGACAGCCTTCGAGCTGTTTCAGGTAAAGGCAATGGACCTGTCTGCCGTCCGCCGTGCCGAAGGTCGCTGTGGTCTGCGGTCCCAGAGCCGCCTCATCCAGATTGACCTGCGTGAAACCATGCGTCGCGAAATGCTGAACCGCGAACAGCCCCAGCAGAACCCCCAGAACCAGTGCGGAATGGCGCAGGGCAGGTGCGGCAATGGAACTTCCGCTCATGCGTGTTCGACCATTCTGCGCGTCAATCCGAAGGAACTGTCACTACGGCAAGTGGCAGACCGCCAGAATGTCCGGCAGGTGCCTGCTTGCGTATTACGCGCAGCCCTTCAGGGCGTCAACCGGATCGGCGAGCCGGCTGCTCCCGCCGCTCTTCAACGCCGCTCCGGAAGTGCCTGGCAGGTCTGATCTAGCACCAGCCCTTCTTTGCCTGACCCGGTGGGCAGAAGCTGCCATTGCCGGACCTCCGCTCGTCGTCTCCGATTATGACCTTCACACCATCAGTCTCGACGGTCGTCTTCGGTGTATCGCCCTCGATCGTGGTCTGGCAGGCGGTGAGCATCAGACCGAGTATTGCCAGTGCCGCAAGTGTCTTCAACATTCTCCGGATCCTTTCCCAAGTCCTTCAGCGACTTGGCTACTGGAACGCGGCATTGAAAGGCCCCGGCAACGATTGTCACCGGATTGCCACCGATCTGACGCAAGGCGACGAACGGGTCGTTGATCGCCGACGGACAGAACCGTGCTTGAAACGTGCGGCCCGTCCGCCCAAACTTGCCGGATGGAACAGGACACGGACGAGACCGGGGACGGCGACAGCCTGCAGGCGCAGTTGCTGATCGCCATGCCGTCGATGCAGGACGAGCGCTTTCAGCGCAGCGTCATCTTCATGTGCAGCCATACGGCGGATGCAGGTGCGATGGGCCTGATGATCAACAAGCAATTGCCCAACCTGCAGTTCGCCGATCTGGCAAGACAGCTTGATATCGAGGCGGAGAATTCCCCGCCCATCACCATGCATTTCGGTGGACCGGTGGAGACCGGACGTGGCTTCGTGCTCCACTCCGATGACTATCATCGCGATGCAACGGTACCGATGGCGGAAGGGGTGTCGATGACGGCAACGGTCGACATCCTGCGTGCCATGGCTTCCGGAGGCTGCGGTGCGCCGTATCGGCATCGACCCGGCCATGCTTTCCATGCAGGCGGGCAGGGCATGAGCCTGCAGATCAACGCGCGTCCCTTCACCATTGCCGTCGGCGATGATGTGCTGGACGACCTGAGGGCGCGACTGGCCCGCACCCGGTTCCCCAACGAGGTGGAGGGCGGCGGCTGGCACTATGGTGCGGACCTGACCTACATGCGGGAGATGGTGCGGCACTGGCAGACGGACTATGACTGGCGCAAGTGGGAAGCCGTGTTGAACGGATTTCCCAACCATGTCGCGGAAGTTGATGGTTTCAATATTCATTTCATCTGTGAGAAGGGTTCCGGGTCCAACCCGACACCGCTTCTGGTCACGCATGGATGGCCGGGTTCGGTGTTCGAGTTCCACAAGATCATCGAACCCCTGGCGCATCCGGAACGGTTCGGCGGCGACGTGGCGGACGCCTTCACCGTGATCTGCCAGTCGTTGCGCTGGATCTCCTGCTCCAGTTGCCCCGGTGCCCACCCGGCATAGCCCAGTGCCAGGATCGCGCTGCCCGGATACGGCTGGTCCAGCGCCCCGGCTGCCCCGATGCATCCGAAGCAGATAGCCGACCTCTGGGCGCGCTTCATGACGGAAGTCTTCGGGTTCGAGAAGTTCGCCGCTCAGGGGGGCGACTGGGGGTCGATCATCACGTCATGGCTGGCCCACCGTCATCCCGACAGGCTGATCGGCATTCACCTGAACATGGTGCCGCTGAAGCCCTTTCTGGGAAAGGGAACACCACCGGTCAGCGCCGACGAGAAGGAATGGATCGGCAGGTTCCCGGACGGCACGGGCCATGGGCTACTTCCAGATCCAGGGCACGAAGCCGCAGACCCTGAACTATGGTCTCTCCGACTCCCCCGCTGGCCTGGCCGGCTGGATCACCGAGAAGTTCCAGTATCGGGTGAAGGAAGGGCCGGGAAATCTCAGCCTGTTCGACATGGACGAGTTGCTGACCAACATCATGATCTACTGGGTCAACAACGCTCACAATTCCGCAAGCTGGATCTACACAGCCGTGACCCACGAAGGTGGCATGGAGCTGGAGGCGCGCGCGGACGGTTCCGCGGACAGGATCGAGGTGCCGACCGGTTTCTGCCTGTTCCCCTATGACCTGGTTCCGGTGCCGCCGGAGAGCTGGCTGCAGCGCGCCTACAATGTGCAGAGCCTGACGGTGGAGGCCGACGGCGGACATTTCGCGGCCTGGGAGAAGCCGGAGGAACTGACCCGCGATATCCGGTCCTTCTTCAGGGGACTGGAATGAGCAGGCCCCCGACGGTCGAGGGGCCGGACGACCGGGCGCGCCATTACGAGGACTACACGGTCGGTGAGACGGTTCATGCGCCCGGCGTGAGCCTGACGGAGAGTGACATCATCGATTTCGCCTTCCGTTACGATCCGCAGGCGTTTCATACCGATATCGAGTTCGCGAAGCAGTCGATCCACGGCGGACTGATCGCCAGTGGCTGGCAGGTCGGCGCTGCATCCTTCCGGATGCTGATACAGAGCGGCTTCTTCGGGCGCGCGTCGATGGGATCATCGGGACTCAACAACCTGCGCTGGCCCAAACCGACGCGGCCCGGGGACACGCTCTATGCCCGGGTCACGGTACTGTCGAAGCGGGAGAGTCGCAGTCGGCCCGAACTGGGACTGGTCGAGATCGAATGCATCGTCGAGAACCAGCGCGGTGAGGTATGCTGCACTTGGGACACGGTGCAACTGGTGCTGAAACGGTCGGAAGCCATGGCCTGATCAGTCTTTCCGCAGCACGAATCGCCCGCCGCCCAGTCGTCCGGCCTGCACAAGGCCGACGAAGGTCACGTAGCCGTCCATGTAGCGTTCATGAACGCCGTCACCCAGGGTCTGGCGGGTACCCGAATCCATTGCACGATACCATTCCAGCCGCTCGGTCAGGATCGTTACCCACTGCGGGCTGAGGTCGTCGTGACTGACCAGAGACAGGCCAGCCGCCCGGAACTTGCTCATGTAGTCGGGTACGGTCTGCAGCGTGCGCATTTCCATGCCGGCCTCCAGCGCGGCGCGGTCCGCCTCTTCCAGCGCCGGACCGGCAACAAGGTCGGTGAAGCCGAGGCGACCACCCGCTCGGAGAATACGTGCCGCCTCGTTCAGCACGGCCTGCTTGTCGGGAATGTGGAGGAAGGCCTCCTGGCTCAGGGCAATGTCGAGGCTGTTGTCAGCGAAGGGCATCCCCTGTGCGTCGCCCTGAACCACGTCGATCTGCCGGTCCAAGCCGACCAGACCATTCAGCCTGTGTGCGCCGCGACAGCGTCCGCCATTGAGATCGAATGCAAGGAAACGCGCATGTGTGAATTTCTCGGCCAGCAACCGGGAGGGGCCGCCAACGCCGGCGCAGATGTCGATGATCCGGTCGCCGTCCTGCAGACCGACCGCAGCCGCCAGATCGAGCACCGCAGCCTCGCCGCCATAGTGATCCTGATCGTGCGGCCGCAGGTCGGCAGGAAGCAGGCGATCCAGATCCTTGCCCTCTTCCCGCAGTGTCAGCAGGATCTGGTCCGCATTGATCGGGTGACGGTCGTACAGGGTGACGGCGGAAGACGCGCTGGTCCCGTGTTGCTGGTTCATCGGGCGGGCCGGTCTCCAAAGGCAAGTGTTCCCGCGTTGTAGGCATCCAGCCTCTCCACAGCCTCGTCCTGGACCATCAGATCCATGAACAGGGTGCGTTCCAGGGCCAGCGCTTCCGGGTCCGCAGGATCGGCGGCGGCGCGGGCAATGCGCTTGATGTGTGCCACGGGCAGGGGCGGGTATCCGGCAATCCGGTGCGCCACTTCCATCGCCCGGGCGACGACATCGCCGTCCACCAGTTCATTGACCAGGCCCAGTTCTGCCGCCTGCGCCGGGCCGAAGGCGTCGCCCAACAGACAGAGTTCCATGGCCTTCGCCGCGCCGATCATCTTCGCCGTGCGGGCCACGCCACCGGCACCCGGCAGGATGCCCAGCGCGATCTCGATCTGTCCCATGCGGTAGCTGCCTGCCTTCGCATAGCGCAGGTCGCAGGCAAGCGCGAACTCCAGCCCGCCGCCCATGCAGGCCCCGTTGATCGCCGCGATATGCGGCTTCGTGCTTGCGCCGATGCGGTTGAAGATGATGTCGATGTTGCGTTCCGGCAGCATGCGCTCGGGCGAGAACTTCATCCCGCGCTTCTGCATGTGGCGCGCCATGCCTGCCAGTTCGTTCGTGTCGTAGTGCCTGATGAAGACATCGGGCTGGCTGCCGGTATAGACGACGGCGCGCACGGAATCATCGCTGTCGAACTCCAGCGTCGCTGCCTCCAGGTCTTCCAGCGTGGCGCTGTTCATGAAGCCCTGTGGTGGATTGTTGAAGCGGACCAGCGCTACCGGACCGTCCCTTTCGATCAGCAGTTGTTGCAACGGCAATTCTCCCCTCGCGCGATTCAATCCGCAGTGTGTCATCATTCTTGCGCGATTTGATGCTTCTTTCATCCGTTGCGGACGCAGGGCTGCATCAACAAGGGACAGAACCACGGCATGAGCGAGGAAACATCGACGATCTGGGACGGGCACTGGATGCGCTTGCTGCGGCTTGGGTTGTTTCTGGCCGTGCCGAGTGCCGCAATGTTCGGCGGCCTGAGCGTCAATTCCGCCATCCAGCCGCTGACGGCGCTGGTCTGCTGGGGGCTGCTGAACCTGATGATGCTGGGGATGCTGCATTACCTGCTGCGGGAACGCGAAGCGCTGAAGGCCCGGCAGCGGCGCCCGGCCAATACCCGCGACTATGCCGCCGCGGTCGAGCGTCTGGGCAGCGACCTGGCGGAGGCGCGGGCCCGCAGCCAGGCTGACGCCGCCGCACTTCGCGCCATTCTGGACGGGATCGAGCGGCCGGTTCTGACGTTCGACGTTCGCCGCCGCCTGGAATTCATGAACCTGGCGGCGAAATCCCTGTTCGGTTCGGGCCTGGAGGGGCGCGATATCGCCGCGGCGCTGCGGCACCCGGATGTGTTGCAGGCCATCGACAGGTCGGTGAGTGACCGGGTCTCGCGCACCGCGGAGTTCCCGGTTTTCGCGCCGGTCCGGCGCCGGTTCCGCGTCACCATCGACGCCTTGCCGGCACGGTTCGCGGGCGGGCAGGGGTTCGTGGCGGCTGTGGATGACGTGACCGACAGCCGTCAGGTACAGGAAATGCGGTCCGGCTTCGTCGCTGACGTCAGTCATGAACTGCGCACGCCACTGGCTGCGGTGCTGAGCATTGTCGATACGCTGCAGGGGCCGGCACGCAATGACCCGGAAGCGCAGAACCGGTTCCTTGACATCCTGCGGGAGCAGTCTGACCGGATGGCCCGTCTGGTGGATGACCTGCTGGCCCTGAGCCGAATCGAGATGAACGAGCACCAACCCCCGCGCGACACGGTCAATCTCGCAGGGGTGCTGGATGAGGTCTGCGAGAGCCTGGACCTGCTGGCCCAGGCGCGGGAGATGCGGCTGGAGCGTTCGTTTGCATCCGAACTGCCTGTTGCGGGTGACCGGGACGAACTGGTGCGCCTGTTCCAGAACCTGATCGACAATGGCATCAAGTATGGCGACAGGGGTACGCCCGTCCGTATCTCGGCGGTGATGGAAGACGGACATGTGCAGGTCGATGTGCGCGATCAGGGGGCCGGTATCGCGCGCGAACAGATACCGCGACTGACGGAACGCTTCTACCGCACCGACCGGGCCCGCAGCCGCGCGGCGGGGGGGACGGGTCTGGGACTGGCAATCGTGAAGCACATCGTCTCAAGGCATCGGGGGGAGCTTTCCATTCGCTCCCGGCAGGGCGAGGGGTCGTGTTTCTCGGTCAGGTTTCCCTGCTGCGAGCCGATGTTGGCAACCGTGGCGGAACCGAGACTCGATAGAGCCTGATTCCATTTCCTGCGATGATGCAGAAAAATTCCATAACTGATTATAAAACAACAAATCTTTATGCGTCACAATACTGAAACATTGGGTGCGTAGAAGCCTCCTTACTTTCCGATCTCCAGGAGGTTCAAGTGATCAAGAAAGTTGTACTCGCGGCGAGCGTCGCGATCGTTTTTGCCGGTTCCGCACAAGCGCGGGACCAGATTCAAATCGTCGGGTCCTCGACGGTGTTCCCCTTCTCCACGGCTGTGGCGGAAGCGTTTGGTCAGAAGACCAGCTTCGGAACTCCGGTTGTTGAATCGACCGGTTCCGGCGGCGGCATGAAGCTGTTCTGTGCCGGTGTCGGCACGGGTCACCCCGACATCACCAATGCCTCGCGTCGCATCAAGTCCTCCGAGGTCGAGCTGTGCGCCAAGAACGGTGTCACGGATATCACCGAAGTGAAGATCGGCTATGACGGCATCGTCATCGCCAACGCGCTCGAAGCTCCGGTCTATGACCTGTCCCTGCGTGACATCTTCCTGGCGCTGGCCAAGGATGTCCCGACCGAGGATGGCAGGTGGATCCCGAACCCGAACATGACCTGGAAGGACGTCAACGCGTCCCTGCCGGCCGTGAAGATCGAGGTTCTGGGCCCGCCGCCGACCTCCGGGACGCGTGATGCCTTCGTCGAACTGGCAATGGAAGGTGGCTGCAAGACCTTCGGTTGGGTCAGCGACCTGAAGAAGAAGGACAAGAGCGCCTACAAGGCCGGTTGCCACACGGTTCGTGAAGACGGCGGCTACATCGACGCCGGCGAGAATGACAACCTGATGGTTCAGAAGCTGACGTCGAACCCGAATGCGCTGGCCATCTTCGGCTATTCGTTCCTCGACCAGAACGCCGACAAGGTGAAGGGTTCACCGGTCAATGGCGTCGCGCCGGAATTCGAGCTGATCGCAGATGGTTCCTATCCGGTCAGCCGTGCCATGTTCTTCTACGTGAAGCAGGCGCACATCGGTGTCGTTCCCGGCATCGAGGAATATGTCGCCGAATTCTCCAGCGAAGCGGCCTGGGGTAATGAGGGCTACCTGACAGACAAGGGTCTGATCCCGATGTCCGACGCGGAGCGTGCCCAGTGGAGTGCCGCTGCCAAGGGCAACGCCAAGCTGTCCATGTAAGTCACAGCGATACGGGGCCGGAACCTTTGACGGGTTTCGGTCCCAATCGCTTGTTTTTCCTTCCGAAAATCTGACACGATCTGCCGCATTTCATACCAGCGCCATTTGCGTTGGTATGATGTTCGGCATGTCAGGTGGCCAGGGCGGTCGCCCCGTCAATCAGTTTGGACGCTCATGATGATCTACTGGATTGCACTCGCCGCGCTTGCCGCGACCTGGCTCTTTTCCTGGAAGCTCGGTCAGGGGCAAGCCCGGGCGATCATTGCCGGTGGCCAGCGCATGCATTCCCTGCCCGGGCACTATGGCAGCTACAGCGCGCTCTGGACCGTCGTTCCGGCGCTGATCGTGCTGCTTGTCTGGTCGATATTTCAGCCCCTTGTCATCGACGGCATGATCGTCGCCAACCTGCCGCCGGAGAAGCAGGCTCTCGAGGACCTGTTTCTCAACGCGCTGCTCAATGACATTCGCAATATGTCCGTCGGCAACGCCGTGCGCGATGCGAATGATCCGGTGGTGATCGAGGTCGCGTCGCTGCTCGGCGGCTGGCAGTCGACATCGAACATCCTGCTCACCGTCCTGATTGCAGCACTCGTCTTACTCGGCCTTCTGGTCAGTCGCAGGCAGATCGCACCCGGCCTGCGCGCCCGCAGCCGGGTCGAACGCTTCGTGATGGTGTTGCTGAGCATGTCGTCCACCATTGCGGTGATCACGACGGTCGGCATCGTCATGTCGCTGCTCTACGAAAGCATCGAGTTCTTCCGTCGGGTACCATTCTACGAATTCCTGTTTGGCCTGCACTGGTCGCCGCAGACGGCCCTGCGCGCCGACCAGGTTGGCGGGTCAGGTTCCTTCGGCGCGATCCCGATCTTCATGGGCACCCTCCTGATCAGCACCATCGCGCTGTCGATCGCCGCGCCTGTCGGACTGTTTTCGGCGATCTACATGGCCGAGTTCTCGTCCCCCCGCGCCCGCAGCATCATCAAGCCGTTGCTTGAGATCCTGGCGGGTGTTCCGACAGTGGTCTACGGCTTCTTCGCCGCCCTGCTGGTCGCGCCATCGCTGCGCGACTCCGGTGCCGCTCTCGGCATCGGCATCGATTCCGAGAGTGCGCTCGCGGCCGGTCTGGTGATGGGTGTGATGATCATTCCTTTCGTTTCATCACTTTCCGACGACGTGATCACCGCGGTTCCGAGGTCGCTTCGTGAAGGCTCCTACGGCCTCGGTGCCACACGCGCTGAAACCATTCGTCAGGTGATTGTCCCTGCTGCATTGCCTGGCATCGTCGGTGCGTTGCTGCTCGCGGCTTCCCGTGCCATCGGCGAGACCATGATTGTTGTAATGGCTGCGGGTCTGACCGCCAACCTGACCGCAAACCCCTTCGAGGCGGTGACCACGGTCACCGTTCAGATCGTTACCCTGCTCACAGGCGACCAGGAGTTCGACAGCGCCAAGACGCTTTCCGCCTTCGCGCTCGGTCTTCTTCTGTTCGTTGTCACACTGGCGCTGAATGTCCTGGCGCTCAGGATCGTGCGGAAATATCGGGAAAAATATGACTGAGACAGCCATGAGCGGACAGCCGGAGAGTCGTGGACGCATGAGCCGCAGCGACACCATGGAAACCGTGCGCAAGGGATTGCGTGCGCGGTATGCCGCGGAGCGACGCTTCATCTGGTACGGGCGCGGAGCAATTGCCGTCGCGCTGGGGTTTCTGGTGCTGCTGGTGGGATCGATCCTGTTCAAGGGTGCCTCCGTCGTGACGCAGACGCATGTCAGGCTGACAGTCGAACTGCCGCTGGAGACCTTTGCGAAGAACGGGGAAGTGACAGCGGAATCGATCGGAGCGGCGAACTTCGTCGGTCTCGTGAAATCATCCCTGCGAGATCTCTTTCCAGACGTGTCCGGTCGCCGTGACCGGCGCGCACTCGACAGCCTGATCAGTTCCGGTGCGCCCTATGAACTGCGGGACCATGTCCTGGCCAATCCCGAACTGGTCGGTCAGAGCATTGATATCTGGCTGACCGCCAGTGACGACATCGACATGCTCGACAAGGGCTACATTGATCGCGACATCGATTCCACGGGTCGGCGCGTCACCGACAAGCAGATCGCCTGGTACGACAAGCTGGCGGCCGAAGGGCGGCTGGAACGACAGTTCAACACGACCTTCTTCACGGCAGGCGACAGTCGCGAACCGGAACAGGCCGGTATCTGGGGCGCCGCGCTCGGGTCGTTCTATACCTTGCTGGTGACCCTTTTGCTGGCCTTTCCGCTGGGGGTGACGACGGCGGTCTATCTGGAAGAATTCGCGCCGAAGAACAAGTGGACGGACATGATCGAGGTCAACATCAACAACCTCGCTGCGGTGCCGTCGATCATCTTCGGTCTGCTGGGCTTGGCGGTGTTCCTGAACATCATCGGCCTGCCGCGATCAGCGCCGCTGGCCGGTGGCGTGGTGCTGGCGCTGATGACCCTGCCGACCATCATCATTGCCGGTCGTGCCGCGCTGAAGGCGGTGCCGCCGTCGATCCGTGAGGCGGCGCTGGGCGTCGGTGCTTCCCGCCTGCAGACGGTGACCCATCATGTGCTGCCGCTTGCGATGCCGGGCATGCTGACCGGATCGATCATCGGCATGGCCCAGGCGCTGGGCGAGACGGCACCGCTGCTGATGATCGGCATGGTGGCCTTCATCGTCGATCTGCCGGGTGGTCCGCTGGATCCGGCGACCGTGCTGCCGGTGCAGGTCTATATCTGGGCGGACAGTCCGGAACGCGCCTTCGTTGAGCGGACATCGGCAGGCATCATTGTCCTGTTGCTGTTCCTTGTAGTGATGAACCTGAGCGCAGTGATGCTGCGCAAGCGCTTCGAGCGCCGTTGGTAGAGATTGGGTGAAGAGATGACGATGACAGACACCTTGCCA
>CAXBNO010000025.1:0-13219 GCA_963976775.1 uncultured Kordiimonadales bacterium | reverse complement strand
GTTCTCCAGCAGTCGCCGCACCAGATAGGCCAGCAGGTCGCGGTGCGCGCCCACCGGCGCATAGATGCGGCAGGGCACACCGCTCTCGGTCTTCAGGATATCGTGCAGCCGCTCCCCCATGCCATGCAGGCGCTGGAACTCGAAACCGTTGCGCTCCTCTCCCGCCAGGTGCAGCACCGCCGCAGCCGTATGGGCATTGTGGGTCGCGAACTGCGGATAGATCCGGTCGCGCGCGTCCAGCAGCTTGCGGGCGCAGGCCAGATAGCTGATGTCGGTATGGATCTTCCGGGTAAAGACAGGGAAGCCATCGAGCCCCATGACCTGGGCCTTCTTGATCTCCGTATCCCAATAGGCCCCTTTCACCAGGCGCACCATGATGCGGCGATCAAGCTCCGTAGCCAGCGCATGCAGCCAGTCGATGACGGCATGGGCGCGCGGTCCATAGGCCTGCACCACGACACCGAAGCCATCCCAGCCTTCCAGCGAGGGATCGCGCAGTACCTGTTCGATCACATCCAGGGAGGTGTCGAGCCGATCCGCTTCCTCCGCGTCGATGTTGAAGCCCATGCCGGCGTCCCGCGCCGCGCGGGCAAGCTCCAGCGTCCGGGCGGCCAGTTCGGGCACCGCCCGTGCCCGCTGCGCGAACTCGTAGCGGGGATGCAGCGCCGAGAGTTTCACCGAGATGCCGGTGCTGTCGTGCATGCCGGAATTGCGGCCATGCTCGGCCAGCCGACCGATCGCATTGGCGTAGGAGGCGTGATAGCGGTCGGCGTCATCTACGGTCAGCGCCGCCTCCCCCAGCATGTCGAAGGAATAGCGATAGCCTTTCGCAATCATGCGATCGGCACGCTTGATCGCCTCGTTGATCGTGCGGCCCAGCACGAACTGATTGCCCATTTCCTGCATCGTGCGGGTAACGGCCGTGCGGATCACCGGCTCCCCCAGACGCCGCACCATGCCGCGCAGGGTGGCGACCACGCCGCCCTCCCGGTCATCCAGCATCTGCCCGGTCAGCATCAGCGCCCAGGTCGATGCATTGACCATCAGCGATCCGGAATCCCCGACATGCGCGGCCCAGTCATGCGGCACGATCTTGTCCTGGATCAGGTCGTCGATGGTCTCCGCGTCGGGCACACGCAGCATCGCCTCCGCCAGGCACATCAGGGCCACGCCCTCGCTGGTGGACAGGCCGTATTCGCCAAGAAAGCTTTCCATCATGGTAGGTGCGCCGCCGGAACGGACGGCCCGCACCAGGGCGGCGGCGCGGTCGGAAATGGCGGCGCGGTCAGCCGCTGTCAGGTTCGCCTGCGCGGCCAGTTGACCGACGGCACCGACTTCCTCGGCGCGCAACTGCTTCCGCATCCGCTCCCGCAATTCACCCAGCATCCGGCACTCCTGTCAGTAAGATCCGTTCACGTCAATCCGCGACCCGCTTCACGGATCATTGCACGGATTTCACGGCACCGCACAGGGTGCCAGCATGTCGGCGTCCAGCCTGTCTGCCCGCGCCGCCGTCCGGCTGCTGGCCGACATGACGCCCACCACCCTGAAGCCCTCCGCGACCGCCTGCAGGACCGGCGCGCCGGAGGTTCCGGGCCGGACAGGACAGGCCACACGTATCCCGCCACCTTCCTCCAGCTTCCAGACCTGGCAGTGGTGTGATTGCAGCATGTGCGCACGCGGAATGGCGTAGCCGGGAATCAGCAGGTCATCGCCCGGCACGATCCGCCTGCCCTTGCCCGCGTCATCGTCCCTGTCATCGTTCCTGTCATCGTCCCCGAACCCGAACGCGGGGGCATCCGGTGCGGCATTGCACAGGACCGCGATATCGCGCCCACGAAGGGTGTGCCAGGCCGCGCGCGGCGCGGAGATGTGCTGCGCCAGGTCGCCCCGGTCATAGCCGCGCAGGAAATGCACCTGCTCCCCGTCCCAGCCGGGCAGGCAGTGTGCCGCGGTCACGACATGACCGCCCTTGACGACGAAACCGGTACAGTGGGAGCGGTTGCGGAAACCGGCGTGATTGATCCGCCCGCTGGCCGACGCGATCACCGGTTCATCCGCCGCAGGGGAAGGTGAAACAGCGGACCCGCAGATCAGCAGGCCCAGCATCAGCAGCCCGGTCCGGATCAGGCCCGACACCAACTGTCGCCTATAGCTTGATCGTCAGACCGCCGTCGACCATCAGCATGTGACCGTTGACGTAGGACGCGGCCTCCGAACACAGGAAGATCGCGGCGCCGGCGATCTCGTCGGGGTCGCCCCAGCGCGCCACCGGGGTCCGCCCCTCCACCATCGCGGTGAATTCTGCATCTTCCATCAGAGGGCGGTTGAACTCGGTCCCGAAATAGCCCGGACCGATGCCGTTCACGCAGATGCCCTTTGCCGCCAGTTCGTTCGCCAGCGCCTTGGTCAGTCCGGCGACAGCATGCTTGGTCGAGACATAGGACACGATGTTGGCGCGTCCGATGTGGGACATGACGGAGCCGATGTTGACGATGCGGCCATAGCCCCGTGGCACCATCAGGCGCGCGGCCTCCCGCGACATGACGTAGAGGGAGGTCAGATTCGTATCCACGACGTGGCGGAAATCCTCCGTCGTACTTTCGAGCAACGGTGACCGGACAACGGTGCCCGCATTGTTGACCAGGATGTCGAGGCGGCGATGGTCCGTGACGATGGAGGCGAGCGCTTCCTTCACCGCTTCCTCATCCGTCACATCGAAGCAGCGCAGGTCAGCCTGGCCGCCCTTGTGCTCGATTTCCGTCACGACCCTTGCCAGCGCGTCCGCGTTCCGGGCATTGACGACAACGCGTGCCCCGGCGGAGGCCAGACCCAGGGCAATCGAACGGCCAAGCCCCCGACTGGCGCCGGTTACCAGAGCAATCCGGTTGTCGAGTCTCAACTGATTGAACATCGCGCTATTCCTGTCCCCGAATGATTCCGAACCGGGCCCTGATCCCGGAATCTTTCAGTAACGTGACAACCTCACTGGGTCCAGTTGCCATTGTCCTGCAGGAACCATGTCCCGCGCGGCGCGGACTTGCGAATCTGCAGGGCATAGACCCGCCCCACCTGATCCGTCGGCACCCCCTGGGCCGCCGCACGCTCCCGATAGATGGCGAGACGCTGGGCATTCACGCCCTCGACGAACTGCCGGGTCGCGGCGCTGCCGTCGCGGGCGACCAGCAGACCGTCAAACCGCTCCCCCACCGCACCGGAACTGCGCATGGCCTCCAGCGACTGTGCCATGGCCGGTCCCGACCCGAGAACAGCGGCCAGAGAAATGGCGGCAGCGGACATGAGAAAGGTACGACGCAGCATCAGAAAATCCCCGGCTTGGTTTCGATGTCCTTCTTGGCGGCTTCCTCCAGCCGGACCCGCACATCCGCATCAAGCTTGATGTTCAGGTTGATGGTGATCGGCTCCTTCGGGGCCTCCACCTGAACTGTCGGTGTACAGGCGGCCAGCAGTGCGACAAGTGCCATCGCGCCGCCGATACCGGACAGTCCGGTACCGCGCTGCCTCCGCCACTGATCCGATCCTGCTGTCATGTTCATGTTCCCGAAGCTGCGCACCGACATGCTGCGACCTGACCGGAACTACTGCAAGGACTTGATGCCCTGTTCGATCACGCCGCTGGATGCCCGATATACCGTCAATATGGTAGCAAGAAGGCGATCCGCATCCCCGCTCACCGAAATGTTGAACCGGAACGGATGCCCGTCGAGTACCGCCGGATTGAGACCGCCGAGCGTGACCAGCATCGTCGTCTCTCCCTCCAGCGGCTTGTCGAGACTGATTTCCAGCAGGTCGTAGCGGAAATCCTCCAGCGTGCGGATCATCAGGTCGATCTCCTCCCCGCCCTGCTGACCGAGAATGCCGCGCAGCACATTGCCATCCAGTCGCAGTGCTCCGGGGCCATCCGCGACCAGCTTGCCCTGGCGCACCACGACGCCATTTTCCCCCACGATCTCGACCGGCAGGGTGCCTGACAGGCTGCCGGTCAGGATGAAGTCCTCCAGCCCCGCCAGATCGACGACTGCCGCCATGTCGATGCCTTTCAGGTCGACATCGATACGGCGACTTGTTTCATCCACCCGCAAATCGAAGGGCCGCATGGCCATCTGCCCGCCGAGCAGTGTGCCGTGAAGGCCGAGGATACGGGCGATCGTTTCACCGGCATCCTGCTGCAGCTCGAAACGCAGCAGCATGTCGCGCATGTCGGTTGGCCCCGACAGCAGCGCGATACGGATTTCCTGCGGCTCGCCGGTTCGCGGCGGAAACAGTTCGTCCAGATGCAGGTCGGTGTTGATACCCGACAGGGCGAGCTCCGGCATGGCGACGCCGCCATTCTGCAAGGCAATATCAAGACTTGCGCTCAACCCATTGCCAAACAACATATCTGAAGACACTGAAACATTTCCGTCGGGCAATGTTGCGCCCTCTGGCAGAGCCACCTCCCGCAGCAGTCCGGCCAGATCCGAAAGCGCCGTTTCGGGCAGGGCAATCCGGGCCTCGCCCGTCCGGGCAGCCGGGTCTGCCTGAAGTGAAACATCAACGCCGATGGCCCCGGCCGTCAGCCTTCCCGTCAGACCGGCGCGTACTTCCGTGACGTCGAGAACCCCGTCGAAGGCGGCCGAAGGCAGCGCCAGACCCAGTGCTTCATCTGCGCGCAGCGCCTCCACGGCCACTTCAGCATTCAGGCCCCGTGGCGACGGACGCAGCCTGCCGTTGATGCGGACAGGCCCGGTGCTGGCGATGCCCGCGACCGACACGCCCGCCCCACTCAGGTCAACAGACCCGTACATCGTGCCAAACCCGTATCCATCCAGATCCACCTCGGCGCGCAAGGGACTGACCGTGATCGGCATCCCTTCCATCCCGGCAATGTTCATATGGCCGGAAGCGCCCGTAACCACTCCCTTCACTACCATGCCCTTGCCAGGCACCATCGCGAGCGAAAAGCCGTCGAAGCCGATCTCTGAACTCGAAAGGGTCGCCAAGTCGGCTGCAACGGAGAGCGACCTGGCTCTCACTGTGCCGTTCAGCATGATGCGCATCCGCTTGGCGGTATGGGCTGCAATGTCCGTTTCAAGCGTTGCGGACAGATCACCGACAGTGGAGCCTGCCAGGGACAGCAATCCGGCGGCGGCTTCGACGCGTCCACGCAGAGCCAATCCATCCATGAGCCGCACATCACCGCCGAAGCGCAGTTGATCAACTTGCTGGCCCTGAAGTGCCAGGCCGGTCAGGCTGATATCCGTGCCGGTCGCCGTCAGACCGTGCGCCGATATCCGGGTGTCCCCCAGTTCGGCCTCCAGTCTCAAGGGCGCGCTTTCCACGTCGACCGCTCCGCCCAGCGAGAGAGAGAACGGATCGGACAGCGTGACGGTCGCCTGCAACCCTGGCCTGGCCCGAAGCATCAGGCCCGAACCATGAGAGATGGCCAGAGGCTTCAGTGCGTCAGGCTCGATGAATTTCTCCAGTCTTGCTTCCAACCGATTGAAATTCATGCGCATCATCCCGTCACGAAGCTTGCCGTCCGCTTCCAGGTCGGCGGCAACGGCACCGGCCTGCTCACCTGCCGGATGAACATCTGCGGGCAGCCTGAACGCGCCGGTCAGCCGGGCCTCGCCCACCATGCTGTCGATCAGTCCCCCGATGTCCGGCCAGATGAGGCCGTCATCCGCCGTAGCCACCATCGCCAGCGCAAGGTCAGCAGAGCCGCCGGTTACCGGAATCTCTCCCGTCGCATCGGCCACAACAGCGAGTATGCCGGAGAGATCGTCGAAATGGGCCTGCACACCCATATCGATTGCGGGACGGTGGAAGGGAGTCGCAATCAGCAGACTGGCTGTCACGATACCCCCTTCGGTTTCTCCGACAATGTCCGCTGAAAGCAGATCCGGCTGCCTGGCCAGCGCGAGATCAAGAGATTGGAAGCGAAGCGGTCCGGACAGTCCCGGCACCCAGAACGTCACGTCATGTGCGTTCAGGTCAGCTGCACCGGCAAGGTCGGGATCCAGCGTGACCGAGAGCGTGCCTTTCCCCCTTGCGTCCGGGACCACCACGTTGAAGGGGCCACCTCCGGTCAGGTGTCCTGCTTCCAGCCGGTACGGGCCTTTCATGCTCAGTATCAGGAAATCGGGGTCATCTTTCACAGTCAGCCTGAAGTCATGCAGGCTCAGCAGGGGCAGACCGGTTGGCAGAGACGGCAGCCGGGGCGAGTCGGAGCCCGGGCTGTCAACGGGCCCCTCAAGCAATGACGTCAGCGGACCGACGTCCAGAGCGCCATGTTCCCGCTGCGCCCTGACGTAAACGCCCTGCAATGCAATCGAGGAAGGCTCCACCCCGTCGAACCCAACCACGATGCGTGGCATAAAGACATGTGGTCCATCCTCTGGTCCGATACGGACAGACCGCAGTTCCAGGACATCCAGGTCCAGCGCGGAAACCCTCAGTTCGACTGGTCCGAAGCCCTCCCGTTCGAGATAGGCAATCGCCAGGGCGCTGACGATGGGCTTGCGGGCAACCAGCAGGCCAACGGCCACAACCACCAGAACAAGCGCGCAGACAATGAGGATACGTCCAACGCGCGCCATCGCCGTGGTTCTAGCGCCGTCCTGCGACATGGGCTGCCTGGCCTTCCAGTATCGACCATTCGACGATGTCACGCAGGACGGCCCCGAGCGCCGCGTCGAAGGCGCGGATATTGTCGCGCATGCTGGTGCCCTCCGGCTGGGCCGTGGCCTCGAAACTCGCTGAGTTGATGATCAGCTGACGCGGCTGGCGGATCAGCTTGGCATTGATCCGGACCCGGACGATGCCCCCGCGATTGGGCTCCACCTGAAACTCCCGCAGTTCGGTCTTCAGGCTGAAGTCCGAACGCAGGCCGATGGCCTGTCGGCCGACCGCGACGATGGTACCGCTGTTCTCGAAACTTTCCACCAGCAGGGTCTGGATCATCTTCGGTGCCCGCTCGGTCCAGCGGCTGTCGGCGTAGTACTTCAGCTCGATCTCGTTGGGCTTCACGGCAATCCGCGAACTGTCCAGGCCGCCGGCCGCCAGTGGCTCCTCGATCACCAATTGCCAGTCAACGGGGGGGAGGCCGGCCTGGAAGGTGCTCTTCGGTGTCAGGGTGAAGATGTTGGATGCGGCCTTCGGCACCCCCAGAAAATTGCCGCAGGCGGCCAGTGACAGCGTCGCAACCAGCGAAAGGGCGAGCAGAACACATCGGGTCATCTGTTTCATTCCGCATCCACCTCTGCCCCTTGAACACCCAGCAGGGTCTGCGCCCCACCTGCTTCCAACCGCTCCGTCAGGCGGGAAATTGCCGCCACCATCAGACGCGCCTCCGTGATGAAACGCTGCGCTTCGGAGAGTCCGTCATGGGTGAAATCGACCAGCGACTGTTCACTGCCCTGCACGATCCTGTTGACCGAGGTCATCGTGGCCGCAAGGTCACGGTTGGTGGCGCGCAGTTCGTTCACCAGCGCGCCGAAGTCCACCGACACCGCCTGATCGATACCGATCATGGTCCCGCGCGCCACGGCCATGGTCTCGGACAGGTCATCGACCAGGGCATCGGCCTTGCCCGCCGCCGAGGCGACGCTTGCCGCGCTCCGCTCCATCGCGATCAGGGTATTCTCGATGCCTGACTGCTGGTCGGCCAGTGTGCCGGTCAGCAGCTTCAGATCGGAAAGAATTCCAGCGAACTGCGCCTGGTTGTCTTCTCCAAGCAGGTCGGCCAGACGTTCGGAAACGATGATCGCACGGCCCAGCAGTTCGGGCGCGCCGGAGAACAGGCGTTCCAGTTCCGACGGCGCGGATGGAATGATCGGTCGCTCCGCCAGCGGCGGGGTGGTCAGCAATGGACTGCGGGCAACCGCGCCCTCGATATTCACATAGGCCACGCCGGTGATGCCCTGCAGCTTCAGCTTGGCGACATCGCCTTCGCGGATGGGCGTAGCCTTGTCGACGTCCACGACAGCGCGCACCTGACTGGGATCGTCCGGATCGATGACGATCTGCAGCACCCGCCCGATCCTGATGCCGCGATAGCGAACATCGCCACCAACGGCGAGGCCAGCGACGGACCCCCTGAAGAAAATGTCGTAGGTCTTTGTTTCACTGTCTATATCAGCGCTCAACAACCATACGACCATGCCCATGAACAGCAGGGTGAACAGCAGCACCGCACTGCCGATAAGCACATGGCTCGCACGGGTTTCCATCATTGCCTCGCTTTTCGGGCCGCACGCGCCCTCGGGCCGTGAAAATAGGACTGCAGCCAGGGATGCGGATGCTCTTCCAGTTCCGCAATCGGCGCGACAGCCAGGACCTTCCGCTCCGCCAGAACCGCCACACGGTCGCAAATCGCATACAGGCTGTCCAGATCGTGGGTCACCATGAAGACGGTCAGGCCCAGCGTGTCGGACAGTTCCCGGATCAGCAGGTCGAAGTCGGCCGCCCCGACCGGGTCGAGACCGGCAGTCGGCTCATCAAGGAACACGATCTCCGGATCCAGCGCCAGCGCCCGCGCCAGACCGGCCCGCTTCTGCATGCCGCCCGACAGTTCGGAAGGGAACTTGGCACAGGCTTCGTGCGGCAGGCCGACCATGGCGATCTTCAGCCCCGCCAGTTCATCCATCAGGGCCGCTGGCAGGTCCGCATGCTCACGCATCGGGGCCTCGACATTCTCCGCAACCGTGAGCGAACTGAACAGCGCACCGTTCTGGAACAGCACCCCCCAGCGCTGCTCCAGTTGCCGCCGGGCAGCCGCATCCAGTCCGGCGAGTTCCCGGCCAAAGACCTCGATCCTCCCCGCTGCCGGGCGGTTCAGTCCGATGATTGTCCGCAGCAGCACGGACTTGCCGGTGCCGGAACCACCAACGACGCCCAGCACTTCACCCTTCCGAACCTCGAGATCCAGCCCCTCATGCACCACCTGTGATCCGAAGCGCGTGAGCAATCCCGATACGCGGATGATCGGTTCATTCTCCCTCTCAAGCGCCATCTCAGGTCAGACTCCGACGATGTTGAAGAATATGGAAAAAATGGCATCGACCACAATGACGATGAAGATCGCCTGAACCACGGCGACCGTCGTCTGGCGTCCCAGTGAATCCGCGCTGCCGCCGGTCTGCAGCCCGGCGTAGCACCCCACCAGCCCGATCAGGGCACCGAACACAGGGGCCTTCACCAACCCGACCAGCAGGGTCCAGAGCGAGACCGCATTCGTCAGACGGTCGACATAGAGCGTTGGCGGAATGTCCAGTGCCACCCAGGCCATCAGCCCGCCACCGATCAGGCCCATCAGGTCGGCAAACAGGGCCAGTGGCCCCATCATCAGGAACAGGGCGAGCACCCGCGGCAACACCAGCACCTCCACCGGGTCCAGCCCAAGCGCACGCAGCGCGTCCACTTCCTCGTTCACCTTCATGGAGCCGAGCTGGGCCGCGTAGGAACTGCCGGACCGTCCGGCCACGACAATCGCGGTCAGCAGGATCCCGATCTCCCGCAGTACCGATACGCCGATCAGGTTGACCACGAAGATCTCGGCCCCGAACCGCTGCAACTGCGCCGCCCCCTGAAAGGCCAGCACGACACCGACGAGGAAGGAGATCAGGCCAACGATCGGCAGGGCGTTCAGTCCCGCCCGCTCCATGTGATGCACCGTCGCGGTCAGGCGCAGCCGTGCCGGTCGGCGCAGTGCCACCATCGCGGCTGCCACCGTCGCGCCCATGAAACCGAGCATCGCGCCGGCTTCCCGACCGGCCTCCAGCGTTGCATTGCCCAGCCGCGCCAGGATGACGACAAACGGATTGCCGCCCCGCGACGGTTCCGCAGGCTCCGCCCGCGCGGCGGACACGCGCTGTACGAGTTCCGACACCCCATGCGGTGCGTCGGACATCCCCTCAGGCAGGGAGACCGACAGCCGTTCCGCAAGTCTCAGCAACAGCCATGCGCCCGTGGTATCGAAACCGGTGACACCGCCCAGATCAAGCTGACTGACGGAACCTGGCTCGAACCGCACCCGCCGGATCAGACTGTCGATCCCGCGCGCATGTGCAACCGTCCAGTCTCCCTTCAGATGCAGCACAGGCCCCTGCCCCTGCTCCAGCCAGGTCGCGTCGGAGGGCTGGTTGCCTTTGGGCCTGGCAGTGGAAATAGTGGCCACCTCGGAAATCACCATCTCGGGAAGGACAGAAATGCCCCGGTTCGATGCAAACATAGACCTCCTGTTCACCGAACGGCCATTCCTTTCCCGGTTCCAGGCGGCGCGCGACGCCGGAATCGACGCAGTGGAGATCCTGTTTCCCTATGCCCATGATGCGGACGAGATCGTCGGCGCGGCCCGGGCCGCAAACGTGGATATCGTCCTGATCAACACGCCAATGCCGAATGCGGAGGCAGGCGACATCGGCTGCGCGGCGCGACCCGACCGGCGCGGCGAGTTCGAACGGCTGATGACGCGGGCGCTCGAGACGGCAGCGACCATTGGCGCGGCGGGCATTCATGTCATGGCAGGACATGGCGACGCCGGGGACAAGGCGGCCAACGACTGCCTGGTCGCCAACCTGAAGCAGGCGGCGATCGAGGCTGCCCCGGGTGGCGTCCGGCTGATGCTGGAGCCGCTGAACACGGTCGACCGGCCTGGGTACTTCCTGACCACCAACGACCATGCCTGTCGGCTGCTGGACCGGATCGGGGCGGCGAACGTGCAACTGCAGTTCGATGCCTATCACACCCAGATCATGACCGGTAATCTTACCCGTGCCTTTCGCGACCTGTTTGAGCGCATCGGTCATATCCAGATCGCCAATCCGCCGGACCGTCACGAACCCGGTATGGGTGAGGTCGATTTCGACTGGTTCCTGCGTCTGGTGGACACGATGGCGTATCCCGGCCCTGTGGGGCTGGAGTACAACCCGTCGACAACGACGGAGGCCAGCCTGGCCTGGTTTCGCGATCATGAATTCCTGTGAAGCGGGACCTCACGGTCCATTGAATTGCGCGGAGCTGTCCGACACTGTTCAGCTGCGTGGCATGAGACACCTCCACCTGCGCCTCCTGATCCTGTTGCTGCTGATGCCCTTCGCGGCCCCCAGCGCGGAGGTGGCTTTGCTGCCACCGGACCGGGCCTGGGAGGAAGCACAGTCGGGCCAGGTGCTGATCATCGACGTGCGCAATGCCGCCGAATGGGCCTGGACCGGCGTACCAAGGGGTGCGGCACGCGCAAGCTGGTGGCAGATCGGCGGGGAAAGCGGCTTCCTGGAGGATGTGCTTGCCATCGTCGGCCACGAGCGCGACCGGGCCATCGCGCTGATCTGCGCCAGTGGTGTCCGTTCGAGCAACGCGGCGGCTTTCCTGCGGGCAAACGGATTCAGCAATGTGCGTGACATTGGCGAGGGCATGCTCGGCAGCGCCGCCGGTCCCGGCTGGCTGAAGCGCCAATTGCCGCTGGAGTGACGATGACCATTGAACCGCGCCGACCGATCGCCAGATTGAACGCTGGAGTGGACAAGACGGCATTGGAGACGGACGGCATGCGCGCAATCCTCAGGCACTCGACAAGGGCCATGTTCTTCATTCTGGCCCTCTCGGGTGGATCAGCCCTTGGCGCCGGCAATGTCGAGAAGGGCGAATCGGCATTCCGCAAGTATTGCGCCCAGTGCCATATCCCGCTGCCCGGCGATCCGCTTGCCGCACCGAAGCTCGACGGCGTCGTCGGTCGGCCCATCGCCTCCTTCGCCGACTACCGCTATTCGGACGCCTTCCTGGCCCGCAGGGCCGAAGCAATGATCTGGACCGAGGAGAACCTGCGGGATTTCATCCGGGGCCCGCGGGATTTCATCCCCGGTACCGTCATGCAGTTCGTCGGCATCAAGCGCGGCAGCATGCGCGATGACCTGATTGCCTATCTCAAGTCCATCGACTGACCTATCCTGTCCGGCATGAAACGCATCACGCTGCCTGAACAGGGTACGGAATGGCCGGAGCTTTCCCGGCGCATGTCGGAGATGGCAAAGGGTGACACGGACTGGCGCGGTGGCAAGGTGCCACTCTTCGTGTTCAAGGCGACCGACGGCGTGCAGGAGGTCGGGCAAGCCGCCTTCAACCAGTTCTTCTCCGAGAATGCGCTGGGGGCGAAGCGCGCCTTTCAGAGCCTGAAACGAATGGAAGACGACGTCATTGCCATGGCGCTCGACCTGTTTCGCGCGCCCGGCCAGGCCACCGGCCACATGACCAGCGGCGGCAGCGAGAGCATCTTCCTGGCCGTGAAGGCGGCACGCGAGTACCATCGCGCGCTGCATGGTCGTGGCCGGACGCTGAACATGGTGCTGCCGGAGAGCGCCCACCCGGCCTTCGAGAAGGCGGCGATCACCATGGACATCGACGTTCGTCGCCGTCCCCTGCGGGCCGACCGCAGGGCTGATCCGGCGACCATCGCCAGCGCGGTTGATCAGGACACCATGCTGATCGTCGGTTCCGCCCCCTGTTTCCCGTTCGGCGTCATCGATCCGATTGCCGAACTGTCCGAACTGGCACTGGCGCAGGGCCTGTGGCTGCATGTGGATGCCTGTGTCGGCGGCTATGTCCTGCCCTTCGCCCGCGCCAATGGTGTCGCGCTGCCGGTCTGCGACATGTCCCTGGCCGGTGTGCGATCCCTGTCTGCCGATCTGCACAAGTTCGGCTTCTGCCCCAAACCGGCGTCCACGGTCTTCTTTCGCGATCCGGAGGACATGGCGCGCAACGCCTTCGACCTGGATGTCTGGGCCAATGGCCGTTTCGTCACGCAGACACTGGTCGGCACCCGCCCGGGTGGCGGCGTCGCGGGTGCCTGGGCGGTCATGAACCATCTCGGGCACGCCGGATACCGGGCCATCGCGGCGGACCTGATTTCCAACGCACAGGCGTACGCGGACGGTATTCGCGCGATCCCCGGCCTGAAGCTGCATGCGGAACCCGATCTGACGATCATCAGCTTCGGCAGTGATGATGTGGACATCTTCAGTGTTGCCGAAGGCATGGCGGTCAAGGGTTGGCTGCCGGGACTGACCCAGCAACCGAAGGGCATGCATCTGATGCTGTCGATGCTGCACGCGCCAGCACGCCCTGCCTGGTTGTCGGACCTGGCGGGCGTGATGGAGACGGTGCGCGATTCACGTGACGCCAAGGCGGCGCCCAGTGAGTTGAAGGCCAGTTACTGAGAAGC
>CAXBNO010000024.1:0-13392 GCA_963976775.1 uncultured Kordiimonadales bacterium | reverse complement strand
TGAAACAGCGACCGGAACGCCCGCATGGTGCCACGCAGTTCATCCGGCTGCAGGAACGGCACGCCGTTCTGGGTGACGACGACACCACCGGGATTGAGCAGGCGCCGGACATGGCCGTAGAAGCTGTCGGTGAACAGCACTTCGCCCGGCCCGATCGGATCGGTCGAATCGATGATCACCACATCGAAGCGGTCCTGCGTGTCCCGCACGAAGGCGGCACCGTCGGCAATCACCAGATTCAGGCGCGGATCATCGAAGGCACCGTCGGAGACGGTCGGCAGCCACTCCCGGGAAAACGACACCACACCGGCGTCGATCTCCACCATCGTCGCCTGTTCCACGTTCGGGTGCCGCAGCACCTCCCGCAGGATGCCACCGTCACCACCACCGATGATCAGCACGCGGCGGGCATTGCCGTGCGCCAGCATCGGCACATGGGTCAGCATCTCGTGGTAGACGAACTCGTCGCGCTCCGTCACCTGGGTGACGCCGTCCAGTGACAGCATCCGCCCGAAGATCGGGTTCTCGACCAGTACCAGCCGCTGCTGCCCGGTCTCCGTATCGAACAGGACACGGTCCGCCCGGTAGCTGGAACGGAACGCTCCGTGCAGCTCCTCGGTGATCCAGTTGTCCCGACCGTCGATTGTCATCCCACCAGGCCCTTGCCACGACGGATCTCGTCGACCAGCACTTCGCCGGCCCGGAAAGCACGGCGCAGGACCGGCACGGCCTTCTGCGGCTGTGCGTCGCCGCACATGAAGACATCCAGCGCCGCATAGCCGTACTCGGGCCATGAATGGATCGAGATGTGGGACTCGGCCAGGATCGCGACACCGGACACGCCGCCATTCGGCGTGAAATGATGCAGGTCGATCGACAGCAGGGAGGCACCGGCGGCGGTAACACACTCGCGCAGGGTCTTCTCGATGTGGTCGATGTCGTCCAGCCGGGACGCATCCTTGACGTCGATCAGCAGATGGGTGCCGGCGAAGTTCTCGCCGTCCTTGCTGATGAAGAAGTCCTTCCGGCCCTCGTCGGCCAGGGTGTCGACGTCGGTGATCTCGGCAGGTGCGAAGTTGGTGTTGGTAAAGTCCATTGATTCATCCCCATGAACGCAGATGAGTACGGCCCATGCGCCCGAGGGGTTCGGCGGGCGACGGGTGCGGCATTCCAGAAAAGGAAATTGGGTGTGGCGACGCATCCCGGGAAACGGGCGCTGCGGCGTCACGCATCAATCACGATGTCAGGTCTGTCTGCAGAACGGCACGGCACTTCTCCAATAGCCCCAGCCACAATGGCCAGAAAAGACAAACAAAGCTCATCAGAGACGCTCACGCCGTGACGGGAACCGGGGGACTGCCGACGGGTCGAACAGCGGTCCGTCCAATGTCCGTGCGATTGCGTTCGAGGGGGCATCTAGCGTTTCCGAGGGCCCCTGTCAATGACCATTCTTTCGCGAATGCGAACTGCCCTGTCGTGCGCAGGGTGGCCGTGCCGGTCCCGGTCGCTATGATCGCTGCGAACCGGACAGGAGTTGATCGACATGGGAAGTCTGACCCGCCGCCATTTCGAGCGGCAGGCAGAGGTGTGCGGGCGCATGCACTCACCCTTCACGGCAAGATTGCTGCACCTTTGTGGTGCGCGTCTGAAGCCGGAAACGACATTCACGACACGGGTTCTCGACTGGCCTGACGACAGGATGCGCGATGACGCCCTGTCGTTGAGGTTTGCAGGTGCGCTGCACGCCTGCGTGCTGGCCGGAAGGTCGGCGGCGATGGCGGCCTGCTATCCGCCCAATGTTGCGCCGGCCGACGATGATGCCTTCTGGGCCATCATTCGTCAGACGATGGTGGCGGATGATGAATTCCTCAACGCCTTTCTGGATCACCCGCCGCAGACCAACGAGACCGGACGGGCCGCCGTGCTGCTGCTCGGATTCCAGCGCGCCGCCCGGGACACGGGATATCCGCTGTCGATGCTGGAACTCGGTGCCAGTGCCGGACTGAACCAGAACTGGGACCGGTTCGCCTATGATCTCGGCGGCACCCTGTGGGGCGACCTGGAGTCAGGCGTTCGCCTGGCGCCCGAATGGCGCGGACGCGCGCCGGAACCGCTTGACCCGATCGAGGTCGTGCAGAGACGCGGCTGCGACCTCAATCCGTTGCAGCTGGACGATCCGGCACAGCGCCTGCGCCTGCGCAGCTATGTCTGGCCTGACCAGCTGGAGCGTCTGGAACGCCTGGATGCAGCCATCGGAATCGCCCTGCAGCAGGAAACCCGGCTCGCCCGCGCCAATGCGGCAGACTGGGCGGAGGCCTGTCTGGCCATGCCTTCGACAGGCATGACAACCGTCATCTATCACTCGATCTTCTGGCAATACATGCCCGCGGAGATCCAGCGCTCCCTGCGCTCCACGATCGAGGTTGCAGGTGCGATGGCCACGAAGGATTCGCCTCTCGCCTGGGTCCGGATGGAACCCTGCGAGGACGATCCGAAATGTGCCGCGCTCTACTATACCCTCTGGCCCGATCCGGAGCGGCAGATGCTGGCCTTGTGCGACTATCACGGACGCTGGATCGAGCCCTGCTGACCGGCGCCCCCCCTGCGTGAGCGCGGTCTCCGCCATCCCCCCGTCGATGATGCATCCCTGCCCTGCCACCAGACGGGCACTGCCGGTCTTGCAGTGTCCTGTCAGGTCGGGTTAACTCAACGGTGAGCGACGGGGAGGGTCGCCTGAACGCAGCCATGGACCACTGGTTCCGGCGCGGCAGTCCCGAATCCCCCTGTTGAATCTTCTGTTTGTGATCCTGATGCGCGGTTCGTTTCCGTATGCAGTACAGGGTCAGGGCAACAATTGGGCGAGGGAAGAGGCGAATGGCAGGAATTACCGGGTTTGGTGGCTACGTGCCGCGGCTGAGGCTGCAGCGCAAGTCAGTGGTCGAGGCCAATGGTTGGTTCAATCCCGGACTGGCCGGTCTCGCCAAGGGCGAACGGTCGATGTGCAACTGGGACGAGGACAGCCTGACCATGGCCGTCGAGGCCGGGCGCGACTGCATCGGCGAAAAGGGCCCGGCGGACCTGCGGGCGATCTATCTCGCCTCCACTACCCTGCCCTTTGCCGACCGCCAGAACGCCACCGTGGCCGCCACGGCGCTGGACCTGGGCGAGGAACTGAAGACCGTTGACCTGACCTCGTCACAGCGGGCCGGCACCTCGGGCATGATCGATGTGCTGGAGGGGATGGGCGAGCGTGACGGACAGGTGCTCTATCTCGCCGCCGACCACCGCCAGACGGCAGCCTCCGGCGCGCAGGAACTGCAGATGGGTGACGGCGCCGCCGCCATGCTGCTCGGCCAGAACAACGTGCTCGCGGAATATCTTGGCGGCCATCAGGTCTCCGTGGATTTCGTTGACCATTATCGCGGCCAGAACCGCGACTTCGACTACAACTGGGAAGAGCGCTGGATCCGTGACGAGGGATATTTCAAGATCGTGCCGCGCGGTCTGGATGCCCTGTTCGCCAAGGTCGACGTCGCCCCGTCCGACGTCGACATCATGATCATGCCGGCGCTGATCCGTGGCGTCCCGGAGAAGATCGCCAAGGGCGCAGGCATTCCCGACACAGCCGTGCAGGACAACCTGCATGCAGTGATGGGCGAAGCCGGCACGGCCCACGCCCTGATCATGCTGTCGAAGGCATTGCAGGGCGCCAAGCCGGGCCAGGTGATCCTGGTCATCGGCTGGGGTCAGGGTTGTGACCTGATGCTGTTCCGCACCACGGATGCCATCGCCAGCTTCAAGCCCGCACTGGGCGGTGTCGAGTCGTCGCTGGCGCGCGGCAAGGCAGAGACCAACTACAACCGCTACCTCGCCTTCAACGATCTGATCGACCGCGACAAGGGCATCCGGGCCGAGACCGATGCGCAGACCGCGCTGTCGACCCTGTACCGGAAGCGGGAGATGGTTCTGGGCTTCAAGGGCGGCAAGTGCTCCAAGTGTGGCACCGTGCAGTACCCGAAGGCGCATATCTGCGTGAACCCGAACTGCGGTGCCTGGCACAGCCAGGAAGACTATCGCTTCTCCGACGTGCCCTGCACCGTGCAGAGCTGGACCGCGGATGGCCTGACCTATTCCCCGGACCCGCCCACCCATTTCGGCATGGTGACGTTCGAGGGCGGCGGACGGCTGATGGCCGATCTGACCGACGTGGACAAGGGCGGCGTCGAGGTCGGCATGCCCCTGCGCATGGTCTTCCGCATCAAGGTCGAGGACGAGCGCCGCGGCTTCAAGAAGTACTTCTGGAAGGCGGCACCGGACCATCGCAAGACGGCCTGACCCTTGCCGGACATTATCGAGATGACAAGCGGCTCCGATCATTCGGGGCCGCTTTTCTTTAGGGACACCCGTGACTACGAGCTCCCGCAGGTCGGCCATGCCGACGAAGCTGTTTGACTAAATCGTTCGCAAGCGTACTTTTCCACCATGTGTTCAAGCAAAACTCCGGGGAGTGTCTGATCATGCCAGCAGGAATCAGGGATCGTGTCGCCATTCTGGGCATGGGCTGTTCGAAATTCGGCGAGCGCTGGGACTGCGACGCCGATGATCTGATCATCGAGGCCTATGAGGAATGCCTGAAGGATGCGGGCATCGAGACCAGCCAGATCGAAGCCGCATGGTTCTCCACCGCGATCGAGGAAATCCACGTCGGCAAGTCCGCGGTTCCCCTCTCCGTCGCACTGCGCCTGCCCTACATCCCCGTCACCCGTGTCGAGAACTATTGCGCCTCCGGCACCGAAGCCTTCCGGGGCGCGGTCTATGCGGTTGCCTCCGGTGCCGCCGACATTGCGCTGGCCGTGGGCGTCGAGAAGCTGAAGGACACGGGCTATGGCGGCCTGCCGCAGAACATGGCCGGTGCCAACGCCTCCGCGCCCGGCTCCTTCGCTCAGCTCGCCACCGCCTACCAGAAGAAGCACGGTGTGAAGCCGGAAGACCTGAAGCGCGCCATGGCGCAGGTTTCCGTGAAGAGCCATGCCAACGGGGCCAAGAACCCGAAGGCGCACCTGCAGAAGGAAATCGACACTGACGCCGTGCTGAACGCGCCGATGATCGCGGAGCCGCTGGGCCTGTTCGATTGCTGTGGTGTGTCCGACGGGTCCGCCGCCGCCATCGTCACCACGCCGGAAATCGCGCGCAAGCTCGGCAAGAAGGATCTGGTGACCGTGAAGGCCCTGCAGCTCGCCGTCTCCAATGGCATCGAATCCAGCGGCGAGGGTTGGGACGGTTCCTACTTCATGACCACCCGCAAGGCCGCCGAGCGGGCCTACAAGGAAGCCGGGATCACCAATCCGCGCGAACAAGTGTCTATGTTCGAATGCCATGACTGCTTCTCCATCACCGAACTGGTGACGGCCGAAGACCTCTACATCTCCAAGGAAGGTACGGCCTGGAAGGATTTCCTGGACGGTTTCTTCGATGCGGATGGCGGCGTTCCGGCGCAGATCGACGGTGGTCTGAAATGCTTTGGCCACCCCATCGGCGCCTCCGGCCTGCGCATGCTCTACGAGATGTACCAGCAGCTGCTGGGCCGGGCCGACAAGCGCCAGCTTGCAGATCCGAAGATCGGCCTGACGCACAATCTGGGCGGTTTCCCGCACCACAATGTGTCGTCCATCGCCATCGTGGGGCTGGAGGGCGCCTGATCGCGGACTACCCCGCCGGATCCCCGGCGTGGGGGCGCGCGGCAACAGTCATCCGAGAGTTCATCGTTCCCTGCACCGACGGGGGACGGTGACCGGCCCACTGCTTGATCGCACACCGGCGCACGCCATCATCTGATGGATCGATCTATTCGGCCATCACCATCTTGTTGCGACCGGCATTCTTGGCCTTGTAGAGGGCCATGTCGGCGCGTTTCATCAGGGATGGAGCGTCCTCCCCATCCCGCAGCGTGGCGCCGCCGACGGAGCAGGTGATGTCGATGGCACCGACGTCCTCGCCGGTCTCGAAGGCCTCGACCTCCATCGCCCAGCGCAGGCGCTCCCCGACCTTTTCCGCCAGTGCCTTGTCGGCTTCCGGCATCATGACCACGAATTCCTCGCCGCCAAAGCGGGCGCAGAGGTCGAAGCCGCGCACGCTGCGCTCGATCCGTTCCGCGAACTGCTTCAGGATCTTGTCGCCGGCGGCATGGCCATAGGAGTCGTTGACCGCCTTGAAATGGTCGATATCGAGCAGCAGGAATGACAGCGGCTTGCCTGCCGTGCGGTTGCGCTGCATCGCCATCTCGAGATGCTGGTCCAGATAACGGCGGTTGTAGAGCCCCGTCAGCGGGTCCGTCATCGCCATGGTGATGGAGGCCTCGACGCTTTCGCGAAGCTGGTCCTGGAACCGCTTCCTGCGCACCTGTGTCTTGGCGCGGGCCGTCAGTTCGTTGCCGTCGATCGGGCGCAGCAGATAGTCCGTGACGCCCAGTTCCAGCCCCTTGGCGATCCGCTCGTTGTCGCTTTCCTCCCCGATCATCAGGATCGGCACCTGGCGGGTCACGGCATCATTGCGAATGCGCGATGTCAGGCGCAGCGGATCGGTGCCGCGGTGATCGAGCGACAGGATGATCAGGTCGGGGTTGCCTTCGCGTGCCTGGGCAATTGCGGCTTCCGGATCGGCCTCGAAGGTCAGGCTGAACTTGCCGCCCATGTGGCGGTTGACGTGCCGATTGTCGGACGCATTGTCATCGATCACCAGAACCGGTGCGCCGTCCACTGTCATTTCGCCTTCGGTGGAATACATGCCCAGCCGCTCACCGGTCTGGCGGCGCAGCTTCAGCTCGTCCATCGTCATCTTCAGCCGGACCAGCGATCGCACGCGGGAAAACAGGGCCATGTCGTTGACAGGCTTGGTCAGGAAGTCGTCGGCTCCGGCCTCGAGCCCCTGCACCCGGTCGGATGCGTCGGACAGGGCGGTCACCATGACGACAGGAATGTGGGAAACGGCCGGGTTGGCCTTCATACGGCGACAGACCTCGAAACCGTCCATGCCGGGCATCATCACATCCAGCAGCACGATATCCGGATTGTCGCGTTCGACGACTTCCAGCGCCTCGGGGCCATTGCTGGCCGTGAATACCTGATAATACTCACTGGAGAGCTTTGCCTCCAGGATACGCACGTTCGGCAGAACGTCATCGACCACGAGTACGCGGGCTGACATCAGCGATTAACCCAGGAACTGCTTGACCGTATCAATGAAGGTCCCGACAGAGATCGGCTTCGAGATATAGGCCTCGCAGCCACCGTCGCGAATCTTCTCTTCATCACCCTTCATGGCAAAGGCGGTGACGGCGATGACGGGTATGGAGCGCAGATCATCATCTTCCTTGATCCACTTGGTAACCTCCAGCCCCGAGACCTCCGGCAACTGAATGTCCATCAGGATGAGGTCGGGATGGTGCTCACGTGCCAGCTTCAGCGCCTCCATCCCATCCTTGGTCTGTACGGTGGCATATCCATGGGCATCAAGCAGATCATGAAACAGCTTCATGTTCAGCTCGTTGTCTTCGACGATAAGAACGGTTTTCGACATGCTATCCTCAAACGGCATTCTGCCGCGCCATGTTCATCCTGCCCGCCGGATCCGGAACAACTGCGCTTTTTGCCCCGCAGGGCGGATCATCGCAGTGGCGCGTAAAGCAAGAGTTAACGTTCCGGACCCGACCGGGTAACCTTGTTGTCGGGGCCGATCACACATTTCTGCATTTACGGGAACAGCAATCAATCATGGATCGTGACGCAGCGGAAGTGCTCGCCATCAACGCGCTCGGATTCCTTGCCGCGGACGCGGACCGGATCGAGGCCTTTCTGTCGCTCGCGGGTGTCTCCCCGTCGGAGTTGCGGCGCAGTGCCGGATCGCCGGAATTCCTTGCCGGTGTCATGGATCATCTGTTGCAGAACGAAGGTCTGCTGCTGGATTTCTGCGCCGAATATGGGGTCGATCCCACCGAACCGGCCCGTGCGCGCAGGCAATTGCCCGGTGCCAGCTTCGACTACTGACCCGGTTCCGTCCCGTGCCTTTCACGATGCGCGACCGGTTGGCTATGATCAAGTCCGGCTGTCATCCGTGCCGGCAGCATGACGATCGGGGAGTGATGACTTGGACGTTCAGCAGAAACTCGATGCCCTTCTGGGCGCGGCAACCGATGCCGGAACCGTGCCCGGCGTCGCCGCGCTGGTGACAGACGCCGAAGGGACCACCTATCAGAACGCGTTCGGGGAGCGTGTGCTGGGTTCCGGCACGCCGATGACCACGGATACCGTGTTCTGGATCGCCTCCATGACCAAGGCCATCACCGGGGCGGCAGCGATGCAGCTTGTCGAGCAGGGTCGTCTCGATCTCGATGCCCCTGCCCGCACCGTCCTGCCGGAAATCGGCGAACTGCAGGTCCTGGAGGGCTTCGACGCGGACGGGCAACCGAAACTCCGCCCGCCGCGGCAGGACATCACCCTGCGCCACCTGCTGACCCACACCGCTGGCTGCGTCTATGACATGTGGTCCGACGACATCGCGCGGTGTGTCGGGGTTCTTGGCATTCCGCCGATCAGCAGCCGCAAGCGGGCATCGCTGATGCTGCCGTTGCTGTTCGATCCTGGGACCCGATGGGAGTACGGCACCGGCATCGACTGGGCGGGCCTGATGGTGGAGGCTGTCAGCGGCCAGACCCTTGGCGCCTACATGGCCGAGCACCTGTTCGCCCCCATGGGCATGACCAGCACCAGCTTCGCGAGCACCGGGGAGATGCAACGCCGCAAGGCGAAGATGCACGTGCGCGGGCCGGACGGGTCGCTGCAGCCGCAGCCGGATTCCCCCCCCTCCGACACAGCCGAGTTCGAGATGGGCGGCGGCGGACTGCTGGGCACGGTGGAGGATTATGGCTGCTTCATCCGCATGATCCTGAACCGGGGTCAGGCAGGCGGGCGGCAGATCCTGAAACCCGAAACCGTGGCCATGATGTCGGTCAACCAGATGGGAACCAGTCGGGTCACGAAACTGAGGTCTGCTGGCGGCGTCTCCAACGACGCGGAGTTCTTTCCCGGTATCGAGAAGACCTGGGGCCTGTCGTTCATGATCAACGAACAGGACGCGCCGACCGGGCGTGCCGCCGGATCGCTGGCCTGGGCGGGACTGGCCAATACCTACTACTGGATCGACCCCAAGAACGGCATCGGCGGTGTCTATGCCACCCAGATCCTGCCCTTCGCGGACGACGCGGCCCTGCCGCACTATCTTGCCTTCGAGAAAGCGGTATATGACTGCCTGAACTGAACAGCACGAGACAGGATCTCCCATGACCGAGCTTGACCCGGCGATCCGGGCGCAGATCGACGCCATCGACATCATTCCCGGTCGCCCGCTGGTGATCAGCGACGCGGACGAGGTGCTGTTCGCGTTCATGGAAGGGCTGGAGCGGTATCTGAACAGTGTCGAACTGACGTTCGACTGGTCGTCATTCGGCATTACCGGCAATGTCCGCGATGCGGACGGGCGCGCGCTGGAGGGAGCGGAGGTCCGTACCCACCTCGGCACCTTCTTCGCCAATCACACAGCCGAGCTGACGCCCGTGCCCGGTGCGGCAGAGGCACTGGCGCACCTGTCGGAGCGGGCACAGATCGTGGTTCTGAGCAACATTCCGGCCAACGGGGCGGAGGGTCGTCGACAGGCCCTGCGGCGTCACGGCATGGACTTTCCGCTGGTCGCCAACGAGGGGCTGAAAGGCCCGGCGGTGCGCCTGCTGCAGCAGCGCGCGGGCGCGGAGGCGATCTTCATCGACGATATTCCGCACAATCACACCTCCGTGGCAAAATCGGCGGTGGATGTGCATCGGCTGCACTTTGTCGCCGACCCCAGGCTGGCACCGATGCTGCCGATGGCAGAGGACGCGCACCACCGCGCCGACACCTGGCCGGAGGCCACACCCTTCATCGAAGCCCGCCTGTTCGGCGACTGACCGGAGCAGACAGGATGCGCATCGGCGTTGATCTGGGCGGCACGAAGATCGAGGCCGTGGCAATGGACGCCGAAGGCACGATCCGCCTGCGCCGCCGCGTGGCGACACCGCAGTCCGACTATGCCGCGACCGTGCGGGCCGTCCGTGATCTGGTTCTGGAGATCGAGGCGGAGGCCGGTGAGACCTGCTCCGTCGGTGTCGGCACGCCGGGTGCCATCTCCCCCGCCAGCGGCCTGATGAAGAATGCCAACTCGACCTGCCTGATCGGGCAGCCTCTGGACCGCGATCTCGCCACCGCGCTGGACCGGCCCGTGCGCCTCGCCAACGATGCCGACTGCTTTGCCCTGTCGGAGGCCGTGGACGGTGCCGCCGCCGGGGCCATGTCGGTTTTCGGCGTAATCTTGGGGACCGGTGTCGGCGGCGGTCTGGTCTGGCGGCAGCACCTGATCCACGGGCCCAACGCCATCGCCGGGGAATGGGGTCACAATCCCCTGCCCTGGCCGCGCGACAGCGAACGCCCCGGACCCCGCTGCTATTGCGGCAAGCGTGGCTGCATCGAAGCCTTCCTGTCCGGTCCGGCGGTCAGCGCCGGCTATGCCGCCTCCTACGGGCAGTGGCGTGAACCGGGCGAGATCACCGACGAGCCGTTCTGGCTCACCTATGCCGACCGGCTGGCCCGGGCGCTGGCCAGCGTGATCAATGTGCTGGACCCGGAGGTCATCGTGCTTGGGGGCGGTCTGTCGAACATCGACAGGCTCTACCGCGATGTGCCTGAGCGGCTGCCCGCCTGGGTATTCTCCGACCATGTCGCGACGCGGCTGGTGCGGGCGAAGCATGGCGACTCTTCCGGGGTGCGTGGCGCGGCGTGGCTCTGGCCGCCGGACAGCGGCCCGCGATCATGAGCTGGCTCTGCCGGGACTGTTTCGCGATGGCCGACAGTACACCGGCGTCCGGCACCTGCCGCACCTGCGGCTCCCCGCGCGGTATCGCCCATGACGAACTGAACCGCCTCAGCCTCGCCCACGTGGACTGTGATGCCTTCTATGCGGCTGTGGAGAAGCGCGACAACCCGGACCTGGCCGACAAGCCGCTGATCATCGGCGGCGGCACCCGCGGTGTGGTCTCCACTGCCTGCTACGTCGCGCGCATCTATGGCGTGCGTTCCGCCATGCCCATGTTCAAGGCGCTGAAGGCGTGCCCCGACGCGGTCGTCATCAAGCCCGATATGCAGAAGTATGTCGCCGTCAGTCGCGAGATCCGGGCCCTGATGCAGGATCTGACGCCGATGGTGGAACCGCTGTCCATCGACGAGGCCTTCCTGGACCTGTCGGGCACCGCGCGCGTCCACCATGCCCCGCCTGCAGTCATGCTTGCCCGCCTCGCCGCACGCGTGGAGCAGGAGGCCGGGGTCAGTATCTCTGTCGGCCTGTCCTACAACAAGTTCCTGGCCAAGCTGGCCTCCGACCTGGACAAGCCGCGCGGCTTCGCGGTGATCGGCGAGGCGGAGGCCGTGAACTTCCTGGCGCAACGGCCGGTTTCCGACATCTACGGCGTCGGCAGGGCGTTTCACCGCAAGCTGAACGCCGATGGCATCCGCCTGATCGGCGATTTCCGCAAGTTCTCGGAGGCTGACCTGATGCGCCGCTATGGCGCCATCGGCAAGCGGCTGCATGCCTTCGCCCATGGCCGGGACGCCCGCGACGTCAGTCCCGACAACCGGGTGAAGAGTGTTTCATCGGAAACCACCTTCAACAGCGACCTGCGTGATGCGGACGAACTGGCGCGGCATCTGTGGCGTCTGGCCGAACGGGTTTCGGCCGACCTGAAACGCAAGGATCTGGCGGGGCGCACGGTCACCCTGAAGCTCCGTGCCGCCGACTTCTCCATCCGCACCCGCAGCCGGACCCTGGACAATCCGACCCAGCTCGCTGGAGTGCTCTATGATGCCGCCGTGCCCCTGATGCGGATCGAGGCCACGGGCAGGACAGCATTCCGCCTGATCGGTATCGGTGCCGCCGGACTGGTGCCGGGGGAGACCGCCGACGCGCCCGACCTGCTGGACACGGACCGCCAGCACCGCAAGAAGATCGAGTGCGCCCTGGACCGGGTCCGCGCCCGCTTCGGCAAGACCAGCATCGGCGAGGGTCGCGGTCGGACGGAATCGTGAGGGCACCCCCCATCACGCCGCTCGCGGACTTGATCCGCGAGCCCAGCTTGAGGCGTTCGTGCGGCACTGCTGGGAGCCCGGTTCAAGCCCAGGCACGACGTGGTGGGGTGTGGCAGGGTTGGTTCTCACCCCTCCGCCGCTCGCGGACTTGATCCGCGAGCCCAGCTTGAGGCGTTCGTGCGGCACTGCTGGGTGCCCGGGTCGAGCCCGGGCACGGCGTGGTGGGGAGTGGGCAGGCTGTGGCTCCGGCGGCATCCCTGGACTCAGGGCATCTCCGACGGCGCGGGAGCTGCGGGCCGCGATGGCTTGCTGCGGCCATTCTCCGGCTTCTGCGATGGCGGTGGCGGCGGCATCACCTGCCGCAACCGCGTTCCCGCAATCGCAGCCTCCAGCGGCACGCGCAGCGGCTTTTCGGTGATCACCCGTGTCTCCAGATCGACGGTCCAGAAGATGCGGGAATCATTGAAGACGGTCATGATCGCCTTCCGCCCGTCCCCGGAGATGGCGACCTCGCCTGGGCCATAGCCTCTTGGCGGTCGAAACTGATCGACGATCTTGCCGTCGCGCCCGACATACATGCCGAACCTGAGATGCGTTCTGTCATAATTGCCAGCTGCATCTGTCGTGTGGTCCCGGAAGACAAACGAACGCCCATCATGTGAGGCGCGTAGTGAGTCTGTGCGGTAGTTGCTCTGCGACAGACTGGGCCCATTGAAGTACGGCGGGTCTGGAAACAGTGGCGAATACTCACCGCTATCAGTGTCAACAACACCGCCCGAGAAACCTTGCCCCTTGAATGGCTCAACCCGGGGGACCGCAGCATGCACGTAGAGGCCTCTCTCAGTCGCAGCAAGGTAGGCCAACTTCGTTCGGCCATTGATACTTTCCTGGAGATCGAGTGTCTTCTCCACACGTTTTCCAGCCTCGATGTCTACATAACCAATGTTTGTCGCACTTGATCCATAAAAATTAAGAATCTGGGGCGTATAAAGCCTTCTTCCGGGAATTATGCCTGCTGAATGATATTGAAAACCAAAATAAATTCTGGGCGATTTCACGTCAAAAACAGGAAATCCACGCAAGAATCGTGCGCCTTTTGTATAACTTGGAAAATCTCGATTATGTACGATCCGTTCCCCACTCGTCACCAACTGGAACCGCCGGTTGGTGCGATCAATGACGCCGACATTGAGCCCCAGTTCCTGTGGCGAACATTCCTTCGCCCAGCATC
>CAXBNO010000023.1:0-13493 GCA_963976775.1 uncultured Kordiimonadales bacterium | reverse complement strand
TGGGCATCTCCTGGGGTGGCTTCAACGCGCTGCAGGTGGCGGCACTGGCACCGGAACCGCTGAAGGCAATCATCACGCTCTGCTCCACTGACGACCGTTATGCCGACGACATCCACTACAAGGGCGGTTGTCTGCTGAACGAGAACCTGGGCTGGGGCGCGACGATGCTCTCCTATTCCTCCCGCCCGCCGGACCCGGAGATCGTCGGCCCGCGCTGGCGGCAGATGTGGCTGGAGCGACTGGAGCACGAACCCTTCCTGCCCGCCGTCTGGCTGCGGCATCAGCATCGCGACAGCTACTGGCGGCATGGCTCCGTCTGCGAGGACTTTTCCGCGATCCGTGCGGCGACCCTGGCTGTCGGTGGCTGGGGCGACGCCTACAGGAACGCGGTGCCGCGCCTGCTGGCGGGACTGAAAGCGCCCGCGAAGGGCATCACCGGTCCCTGGGTCCACAAGTATCCCCACTTCGCGGTGCCGGAACCCCGCATCGGGTTCCTGCAGGAAGCACTGCACTGGTGGGACCGCTGGCTGAAGGATGCGCCGAACGGGGCGGGGAACCTGCCGGCCTGGCGCGGCTACGTCATGGACAGCGCACCGCCGCGTCGCTGGTACACCGAACGACCGGGCCGCTGGATTGCCGAGGCCGAATGGCCCTCCCCCGCGATTGCCTGCCGGACCCTGCACCTGCACCCGGACGGCGCTCTCGCACCGGAAGGGCCAACGGGCGATCTGGAAGAGCGCGTTGCATCACCCCTCGACTGCGGCATGGGCGGCGGCGAGTACTGCGCCATCTGGCTCGGACCGGAATTGCCCGGCGACCAGCGCGGCGATGACGCGCTTTCCGTCTGCTTCAATGGCGCGGCAACGACAGCGGCCATCGATATCGTCGGCGCGCCTGCGCTGCACCTGACACTCACCGCCGACCGCCCGGTGGCGCAGATCGCGGTGCGCCTGTGCGATGTTGCCCCGGACGGAGCCTCGACACGGATCACCTATGGCGTACTCAATCTCTGCCATCGCACCGGTCCCGCCGAACCGGAAGCCCTGACTCCGGGGGAACCGTTCGAAATCCGCCTGCAACTGGACGACATTGCCTGGAACCTGCCGACAGGGCACCGGCTGCGGGTCGCCATATCCTCCAGCTACTGGCCCCTGATCTGGCCGGTGCCGGAGCAGGCGACACTCGACCTGGTCTCCGGCCACCTCGACCTGCCCGTGCGCCCCGTCACCGGCGGCGACGAGGTGACCTTTCCGGAGTCGGAGGCCGCCGCACCATGGGCGTCGGAGGAACTGCGCCCGCCCCGGCACATCCGCCGCGTCGAACATGACCTGCAGGGGGAGACCGTCGCGCTGGCGATCGAGGATGATTTCGGCGCCAGTCGGGACCATGAACATGGCCTGATCACCGGCGCGGTCGCCCGCGAACGCTGGACCATCCGGCCCGACGACCCGCTTTCCGCCGTCGGCCAGACCCACTGGACCCAGACCCTCGCCCGCGACGGCTGGTCGATCCGCACCGAGACCTTCGCCGACATGTGGTCCGACGCCACCACCTTCCACCTGCGCGGTCGCATCGAGGCCTATGAGGGCGGCAGAAAGGTGTTCGAGCGGGATTTCAGGGAAGCCATAGCGCGCGACCTTCTATAGATCGAACTTCTCCGTCAGGGTCGCGCGGACCTGATCGGGCAGCGGGCTGGACTTGCCGTGGACGATATAGACCATCACGGTCTCCGCCGTGGCGATGCAGGTGCCGTCGATGAACACGCCGTGGCCGAGAGTGATCGACGTGTTGCCCAGCCTTGCCACCCGCGTGCCGATCCTCACATCGGCGGGCCAGAAGGCCTGCGCGCGGAAACGGATCGACAGGTTGCCGACGACGAAGCGCTGGCGGTCGTCGTAGGCGGGCAGGAACCCGGCGCGCATGAAGGGCACCCGACCGGTTTCGACATAGCGGGCGAAGGAGACATTGTTGACATGCCCGGTCGCATCCATATCGCCGAAGCGAACAACATCATGCGCCCAGAAGTCGAAGCTTGCGGGATCGGTCAGTTCATGGCTTTTCTCGTTCATGCAACGCCTTATGTCGCATCAAAGCCGTCTGGAACAGGTCTTCACATGAACGAACTCGATCCCCTGCGCCGCGAGTTGGACCTCTGGGGGGAGGCCGGACGGACTGCCACGCTCTGGTGGCGGGACGACGATGCGGAGGCTCCTGACGCCCCGATCCTGCGGATGCTGGCACTTTCGCAGGCGACGGGTGCCCCCGTCTTCATTGCCACGGTCCCCGACAGGGCCGTCGATGCGCTGGCCGAACCCTTGCTGGCCTGCGCGACAGCCATTCCGTTGCAGCATGGCTTTGCCCATGCCGACCATTCTCCCGGCGATGTGAAGGGCAAGTGGGAGCTTGGCCTGCATCGCCCGCTGGACGTGATTCTCGGTGAGTTGCGGCAGGGCGCGGCGCGCATGGCGGCGATGTATGGTGACCGGGTCTGCCCCATGCTGGCCCCGCCGTGGAACCGCATCGCGCCGGAACTGTTCCCGCATCTGCCGGAACTCGGCTTCGATGTGGTCAGCGTGTTCTCGCCGCGCGCCAGCCGCACCGTCGCCCCGGGCCTGGCCATGATCAACGGCCATTGCGACCTGATCGCCTGGAAGCGGGGCCGGACCTTCATCGGGCCGGAGAAGACCGCCGCCCGGCTGATGGAGCATCTGGCGGCCCGGCGCACCGGAGAGGTCGATGCGGACGAGCCCACCGGCCTGCTGACCCACGTCTGGGCCCAGGACGAGGCCTGCTGGGAGGCACTGGAGGCGGTCCTGCGCCTGGTCGCGGACCACCCTGCGGCTTGCTGGCTCGACCGGGCCGGGCTGATGCCGCAAAGGGCGGCGGCATGAGTGCGGCCATCATCCGCCCCGGTACTGACGCCGACATTCCGCAGGTCGCGGAACTGCTGCACCGGAACATGAACCGCAAGGTCCCGGCGGAGGTCTTTGCCCGGCTGATGAACTACGGCTGGGCCGGGGAGAAGCCGCACATCGGCATGGTGTCGGAGGCAGACGGCCAGATCGTCGGCTTTCACGGCAATGTCTATTCCATGCGCCGCATCAATGGCGTGGAGCGGACCTTCGGCAGTTTCACCTCGATCTACGTGCTGCGTGACTGGCGCGGCGAGGACCTGGGGGTGCGGATGATGCGCACCTACGAGGAACGGCCCGACATCACCTATTCCGTCTTCGACCCCAGCACGCGCGTGCATGCGATCCTGGAAAGCTGCGGCTTCCGCGATCTCGACATGAACCGCTATGTCTGGGAGCAGGGCATGGCCCCGCGCGACGACCGGGTGGAGGTCATCACCGATCACGACACGATCCGCCCGCTGGTGGGCGCGGAGGAACAGCGCTACCTCGACGACCATCGCGATCTGACGGCCCATCCGGTACTGCTGCGCGACTGCGACGGCCAGGTGCTGTGCTTCTTCCTGCAGCAGGACCGCGGCGACAAGGGTTTCTGCCACGACATGATCTATACCGGCGACCCGGCGGCCCTGGCCCGCATGATCGACCGCGCCGCCGGCGGGATCATGGGCAACGACCCCCGCGCGCGCCTGCTGATCGACGAACGTTTCCTGGACGGCAACATGACCGACGGCACCTGCACCCCCCTCCCCTATCGCCGCATGGTCCGCCGCGCCAACCCACCCCTGCCCGACTGGCAGGTGGATCACCTGTATACGGAAACGGTTTTGATCAACCTGAAACTGGGGTGAGTGGCGCTCAGTTACCAGTTCCTGCATTCCCGAAACTCCTGAACCTTGCTCCAAGGCTCATCTGACAACGCAATCAAGTCCGAAATTGTCTTTCCGATAAAATGTTCCAAACGATTGAAGATTGCGTCTTGGGCTTGCTTTTCCGGCACCAAGTCTTCAAAGCGTTTTCCTTGATGAACAATGCAGGTTCTTATCCCAATCTGTCGACCGTCGGCGTCCATAAAATGCGTGAACCGTTCCACATCATTGAGGACCGCTTGGAATTCATCGCTTGTGTTGGCCACATGTGCGGCAATCCTACGTTTTGCCTTGCTCATTGGCTTGTAGTCGTCGGGATACGCGAGAAAATCCAAGAGCGACATGCACTGGACGAACTTTGCTGTAAGGCTACCGCTCTCCATCGCAGCAGAATAAAGTGAAAGAGCGCGCCGTGCGACATTGCCCGTTTCACCTCGACCGATCTGGCTTGTCATGGAAGGCGAAGAAACCTCCAAGCCCAAGCCGGCGACTATGTGATGCGTCGTCACCTGGCCCCCTACGATATAGGACTCGTTGTCTTCCAGTGTGTAGAAGAGGGCACCTGTATACGGCGAGTCGAAGTCAAATGTGCCCGCGCGACCCGGCAGTGTATCCGGTAGATGTAGTCGGCAGAAATCGAACCGCAAAAGGTCTAGCGCCGTTTCGGCATGCTCCGACATCTCCCGCAATAGAGCGCAATGAAAACCATGATCGCCGGAAAGGAATACATCCCAATTGACCGGGGTCGCAAAGGCGACAAGCGCGAACTTCCGGAAATAATCGAGGTTGATCTGCGACGCGGCGCATTTGAACCATTCAAGATCACTGCCTTCCGCTTCGACTACGCCGCCATCCCGTGCCATGGTCTTAGCGAACTCGTCAACCGGCACCCATACACAATGAAGCTCTTCTAGATCGAGCTGCGATGACGGGTAGAAAATGAATCCTTCGATCGCGTCGATCTTCTCATCCAGCTCCAAACGCGGAACTGTCATCACGCAAAGCTTTGCGCCATCTTTCAACTCGTCATAGAAATCAGCGAGCACACTGACTACCATTGCCCCGCTACCTTCTCGTTCTCAATCGCCGAAATTGTAGTCGAGCAGTTTTCTGTGTTCGACAAGATGCGCAATTGAAGGAAATGATTTACTCGGCAGCCTCCGCCGCTGATCGCTCCGCCATCCTCGGCTGCACCCAGGCGGCGATGTCCTTCAGCGGGGCCAGCCAGATGTCGCCGCGTGCGGTCACATGGTCCAGCAGGCGTTCCAGGATGTTCATGCGGTGGTGGCGGCCGATGACGGAGGGGTGGCAGGTGAGGGTGAACACACCACCCTCCCCGATGATGCCGTCCAGTTCCGCCTGCCAGATGCGGAAGACCTCGTCCGGGTCGTGGAACTGCGCCATCAGGTGCGGCGGCATGAACCACATGTAATAGGTGGCGTCGTCCAGCGACCAGTCGATGGGGAACTCCAGCAGGTCCGGCTGGTCCGGATAGGCGGCGGAGAGCAGGTAGGGGGCCTCCTCCGCGAACAGGCTCGAATCATAGCTGATCCCCTGCTCCATCAGGATCCGTCCTGAATGCAGGTTCATGTCCCAGGCGGGGGAGCGATAGCCGGTCGGCCGCTGCCCCAGATGCTTCTCGAAGGCGGCGATGCAGGTCTCCAGGATGCGGCGTTCGCCGTCCGGATCATCCTTGTAGAGCGACAGGTTCTCGTGCTCGTGCCCATGCGCGCCGACCTCGTGACCTTCATCGACGATGCGGCGGAAGTCTTCCGGCCAGCGCTCCACATTCGCGCCGGGAATGTAGAAGGAGCCGCTGACGCCCCGGCGACATTGACGCCATAGAGACCCCGGCTGTAGCCCTGCAGCCGCTTCGGCTGTTTCCCGAACAGCGCCGCACCGGTGCGCGGGCCGTCCGGGCCGGGGCGCGCGGGCGCATAGGCATAGGTCACGTCGCAGTCGAAGGTCAGCGCCATGGCACCGGACTTTCCCGCCGGCCAGGGTCCCCTGAACGTATGCATCATCAATTCTCCCCCAACGGAACAGCCACCGTGCTTGATCCTCCCCCCATTCTGCCGCACAAGGCTGCATTCCTGAAACACCCGATCCCGGAACCCGACCATGACCGCCACGCTGACCGTCTGCGAGACCTGCAACTTCGCCCCCGATACCAAGCGCGGGCCGGAGGGTCTGACGGGGGGAGAGATCCTCTGCGGGCTGGTGGAGAAGGCCGTGGCGGACAGCACGGCAGTGACCAGCCGCCGCCACGCCTGCCTGATGGGCTGCGACCATCACTGCAATGTCGGCCTGTCGGCACCGGGCAAGATCACCTACGTCATGGGCTCCTTCGCGCCGGAGGCGGCGGCGGCAGAGGCCCTGGTGGAATTCGCCGCGCTGTATGACGCCTCCGAAACCGGCCAGGTGCCCTATCGCCAGTGGCCGCAGGGCGTGAAGGGTCATTTCGTCTCCCGCGTGCCGCCGCTGCCTGCGGACGAATCCTGACACGCGCGCCCCGGCGCACTACATTCGGGGCATGAGCGAACAGCCGACAGAACCGGATACGGAAGCCCCTGAAACTGACACCCCGGAGACGGAGGTCGCGGAGCCTGACGGCTTTGCCATCCTGTCGGCGAAGCTGAAGTCCCTGCCGAACAGCCCCGGCGTCTACCGCATGCTGAGCGAGAGCGGCGATGTGCTCTACGTCGGCAAGGCGCGGAACCTGAAGAACCGTGTCACCAGCTATACCCGCGCCCGCAGCCTGTCCATGCGGATTCTGCGCATGGTGCAGATGACCCGCGACCTGGAGATCATCTCGACCCACACCGAGGTCGAGGCGTTGCTGCTGGAAGCGAACCTGATCAAGCGGCTGAAACCGCGCTTCAACATCATCCTGCGCGATGACAAGTCGTTTCCCTACATCGAGGTGAACCTCGACCACGACTACCCGATGCTGGTGAAGCATCGCGGCAAGCGGGAGAAGGACCGGGAGTACTTCGGTCCCTTCGCCTCCGCCACCGCGGTCAACCACACGCTGACCGCGCTGCAGCGCGCCTTTCCGCTGCGCAGTTGCACCGACAGCGACTTCGAGAGCCGCCAGCGCCCCTGCCTGCAGTTCCAGATCAAGCGCTGCCTCGCCCCCTGCGTCGGCGAGATCAGCCGCGAAGCCTATGCGGAGATGGTGCGGGAGACGCGCGACTTTCTATCCGGGCGCAGCCAGAACCTGCGGGACGAACTGGGCAGGAAGATGCAGCAGGCGGCGGACGAACTGGCGTTCGAGGATGCCGCCATGTACCGCAACCGCATCTGGGCGCTGTCGCAGATCCAGAGCAAGCAGGGGGTGAACATCGACGGGCTGGAGGAGGCAGACGTGATCGCGGCGCACTCCGCCGGGGGCCAGACCTGCGTGCAGGTGTTCTTCTTCCGCGCCGGGCAGAATTTCGGGAACCGCGCCTATTACCCGAGCCACACCAGGGACGACACTGTGGGGGAAATCCTCGCCGCCTTCATCGGCCAGTTCTATGACAGTCGCCCGGCGCCGAAACAGATCCTGCTGAGCCATGATGTCCCGTCGGAGGCGCTGATCGCGGAGGCGCTGGGCATCCACGCCGGACACAAGGTGCATCTGCTGCGCCCGCAGCGCGGCGGCAAGCGCGAACTGGTGGAACAGGCGGTGCGCAACGCGGAGGAGGCGCTGGGCCGCCGCCAGGCCGAGGGCGCGGCGCAGACGAAACTGCTGCAGGGCGTCGCCGACCTGTTCGGCCTGCCTGCGCCGCCGCAGCGGATCGAGGTCTATGACAACAGCCACATCCAGGGCACCAACGCCGTCGGCGGCATGATCGTCGCGGGGCCGGAGGGGATGCGGAAGGCCGCCTATCGCACCTTCAACATCAAGTCGACCGAGATCACGCCGGGCGACGACTTCGGCATGATGCGGGAGGTTCTGACCCGCCGCTTCCAGCGGCTGAAGAAGGACAGTGCCGACGGCAAGGCGGAGGTCGTGGGCGAACGGCCGGATCTGGTCATCATCGACGGCGGGCTGGGCCAGCTTGGCGTGGCGGAGGAAGTCTTCGCCGAACTGGGGGTGGAGGGCGTTGGCCTGGTCTCCATCGCCAAGGGACCGGACCGCAACGCAGGGCGGGAGCGCTTCTTCCTGCCCGGCAAGCCGCCCTTCGACCTGCCGGAGCGCGATCCCGTGCTCTATTATCTGCAACGGCTGCGCGACGAGGCGCATCGCTTCGCCATCGGCACCCACCGCAACCGCCGCTCGAAGCAGATCGGCCAGTCACCGCTGGACGAGATCCCCGGCATCGGCCCGCGCCGCAAGAAGGCCCTGCTACTGAAGTTCGGCTCCGCCAGGCAGATCGCCCGCGCCGGTCTTGCCGACCTGGAGAAGGTCGACGGCATCAGCCACCAGATGGCACAGCAGATCTACGACTTCTTCAACGCGGGGAGTTAGGACACCTGGCAGCTTCAGTTCGTCGGTTCCGGTGATGCCCTCGGCAGCGGCGGTCGCTTCAACACCTGCATGGTGATCACTTCGGCGGCCTGCCGTTCTTCATCCTCGACGCCCAGTTCTGCAGCAGGCGCACCGAGCCGCTGACGCTGATCGGCCCGCCGGGGTTCGAGCGGCGGCTGACCGATGCGATGGAGATATTCTTCGCCGGATCATCGACGGCGAAACGCAGGTTCAGCATGACCGTCCACGAACTGACCCCGGGCGAGGCGAACTGACCGCGAATTGTCGGATTCAGAAACCTGGATCACCACCGAATCTCCAGATCAGGTGCAAACAGACATCTATTGCATATCATGATTGATATTTGTTGCTGGAACGCAACAATATTACGGTTAAACCAGCTTGTACGACAACCGATGGCTTCGCCACGGCTGCTTGTCTGAAAACGACTTGATAACCTATCTGGAATATACTTGAATGCCGACTTCGAAACGCGAGAGGTTCTCGAGATTCATCAAGGAACTGCAAGACGCACCACCGGCAGACAGCGCATCGGGTGCGCTGGATTTGCTGACCAAGACGCTGAACGCTGTCGAAGACCGATACTCCGGCGTCCCCGCGCGGCCCGACCTCTGGCAGAACGATGGTCGCATGTACCCTCCACAGGAAGACAGTCGCCGCAAGGTGGAAATGTTCCCGGGACAGCGCCGCTACCGCTCGAAAGGCCACAATACCTGGATCGACGGCAACGGCGCGATCCGTATCACGCTGTTGAATGGCGCGTTTGTCCTCGACAAGCCCGGTGCTGATGGAAAAAGGCTCAGATCATGACCGCTGAAGCGGAGATTCTGTTTTTTGTCGAATGCCTGCGAGTCGCCATTCCCGACGTCGTGGTTTCGATTGACGAGCCCGAGAATCCGGACGGTGAGAGCTGGATTGACATCCGCTGCGGGTCGTTCCCGACAAGCATCTCCTACCGCCCCGGGCACGGTTTCGGCGTCTACATCGGCGCGGACGCCTATGGTGAGAGGCCCGATGAGATCTATCGCACCCCCAAGACAGCCACCAGACGCCTGACGCAAATCTGTCTGGAGGGCCGCAACGGTCGCCCGGTCCGGCACATGACACTCGCAGACCTTCGAAGACTGCATGACAAGACCCAGGCTGCACTGGCCGAGAGCATGCACATCAAGCAGCCTGCCGTGGCGAAGAAGGAGAAAAGCACGGACCAGATGCTCAGCGCCCTTGCCGCCTACGTGGCCGCTTTGGGCGGGCGGGTCGAGACCAGGGTCATTTTCGATGACTTGGAGGCCGTGCTGATCGCACATGAGCCGAATGATCAGGAGGTGGCATGAGTCCGGTGCTGAATCTGCTCGTGCTGCGCACCGAAGAGCCTGCAAGGCTTGCCGAATTCTATTCGGCTCTTGGCCTCGAATTCGTCAGCGAAAAGCATGGGGAAGGTCCGCTCCATCATGCGGCGCGGCTGGGCGACACGCTGCTCGAGATATATCCGCGCACACCTGGCAAGGGGAATGCCGAAGTGCCCACCTTTGGCCTTCAGGTCAGCTCACTTGACGACCTGACGCCGTTCCTGACGCGGGAAAGCGAGGTGGTTTCGCCGCCACAGGACAGCCCCTGGGGCCGCAGCATGATCGTGCGCGACCCAGCGGGACATTGCCTGCACCTGACGGAAGCAACCTGAACGCCGCCACATCCCGCCCCTATCGCAACGCCCGCGCTGCCTCCGCCACCAGTTCGTCGACCACCTGCGCCACTGACTTGCGTTCGTTGGAATAGGCGATGGATTGTCCGGCGGGGTGGTGCATCAGGGCTTCCACCTCGTGCTCGTCGATGGCGCCCAGCAGGTCGCCGACCAGGATGTCCTGATAGGGCATCTTCAGCGCGGCGGGGGCGTTGGGGGATGACCATTCCTCCGACCATGCACTGCGGATCTGGCGCAGCGTCTTGCCGGAATCGGCGCGGCTGATCACCGTGTCCTCGCTGCCCGCGGCCAGCAGCTTGGCGACGATCTTCTCGTGCAGCGCGTGTTCGTGCGTGGTCAGCCAGGACGTGCCCAGCCAGACGCCCTGCGCACCGAGTGCGAAGGACGCGGCGATGTGGCGGCCCGTGGCGACGCCACCGGCGGCCAGCACGGGGATGTCGCCACAGGCATCCACCACCTGCGGCACCAGCGAGAAGGTGCCGATCTGGCCGGTATGGGCGCCGGCATCATAGCCCTGGGCGACGATGACCTCCGCCCCGTTGCGGATCGCAGCCTCCGCATGGCGCGGACTGCCGACCAAGGCCATGGTGACCTTGCCGTCCGACTTGGCATGGGCCACGGCCTCTGCCGGGGCACCGATGCCGCAGGCGAAGACGTTCACGTCGGAGGCCAGAACGGCGGCGATCTGCGCCTCCGCCACCTCGTCGGAGCGCAGGAAGCGGGAGCGCATGCCGGGCTTCGTCGGCTTCGGCACCTTGTAGCGGTCATAGATCGACTGCACGAAGTCCTTGTGCGCCTCCGGCAGTTCGGCCTCGATCGCCGCCTTGTTGGCGGTCTTCGGCATGCCGCGCGGCAGCACCAGATCGATGCCGAAGGGCAGGTCCCCGATGCGCTCGCGGATCAGCTTCAGCCCGGCCTCGATCTCCTCCGGCGTTTCGCGCGTGGCGCCCCAGACACCCATGCACCCGGCCTTCGCCAGCGCGCAGACGACGTCGATGGAATGGGCGAAGCCAAAGATCGGATGCTTCAGACCCATGCGGCGGCCAAGTTCGGTCTGGATCGGACTCCGGTCAGCCATTGTCACTTCTCCCCCTTCATCTCGACCACGGCGTCGAGCGCCATCGCGCCCTGCCCCGCAGGCAGCACGACAAACGGATTGAGATCGACGGATACCAGCCGGTCCCGATGCGCGGCGGCGAAGCGCGACAGCGCGGACAGCGCCTCCGCCAGGGCAGGAATGTCTGCTGCCGGAGCGCCCCTGACACCATCCAGCATCGGACGTCCCCTGATCCCGTCGATCATGCGCAGGGCCTCGTCCGTGTCGAAGGGCGCGATGCGGAAGGTCACGTCCTTCAGCACCTCGACGAAGATGCCACCCAGCCCGAACATGACCGCCGGGCCGAAGATCGGATCCACATGAACGCCAAGGATCGTCTCGACACCGCCACTGATCATCGGCGCCAGCAGAACGCCATCGATCCGCGCCTCCGGCACACGCGCGGCGACACTGGTCAGCATGTCCTCGGCTGCGGCCAGCACGGCCTCGGCACTGGCCAGATCGAGGCGCACACCGCCCACGTCGGTCTTGTGGATGATGTCGGGCGACAGGATCTTCATGACAACCGGAAAGCCCAGTTCGGCCGCCACTGTGGCGGCTTCCTCCGGCGTTGCAGCGGTACGTGTCGGCATGGTCGGGACCCCGGCAGCCCCCAGCAGGTCCAGCGCTGCGGCTTCCGTGAATGGCCCCGTACCCGGGTCCGCCGCCGGGGCGGCGTCCGGTGCCCAGGTGAAGGAGCGGTTGAACGCCCGGGTGAAATGCGCCCCCGCCGCCATGGCGCGGGTGGCGTGGGTGGGTTCGCGGAAGGCGGGAATTCCCTCCGCCTCGAACCGGTGCTGGGCGTCGTCGCCCATCAGGCTGGCGACTGCGAAGCGCTTCGACGGGTAGGCATCCCGCAGCGTCTTCCACATGTCCAGGTTGGGCTGGACCAGGTCGGGCTGGTTCAGCAGCGCACCCTGGAAGCCGATGACGGTGTCATAGGTGCCTTCCTCCAGCACCAGACGCATGGCCTTCTCGAACAGGTCGGGCTGGTTGATGATCTGCCCCGTCACGTCCAGCGGATTGTTGACGCCGGCATAGGGCACCAGTTCCTTGAATTTCGCCTGCGTCGCCGCCGGCAGGGGTGTGACCTCCAGCCCGCGTGTTGCCGCATCATCGGCCATAAGGACCCCGACGCCACCGGACACGGTCACCAGCGCCACCTCGTCACCGGCCGGGCGTCCGCCGACAGCCAGCGCGGCCCCCAGGTCGAAGAATTCCTCGATCGCGTTCACCCGGTGGACGCCGAACTGGCTGAAGACGGCGTCGTAGATCTGGTCCGCGCCTGCCAGGGCCGATGTATGCGACGCGGCAGCCTTTGCCCCGGCCTCCGTCCGGCCCAGCTTCACGGCGACGACGGGCTTGCCCGCCTCCCGCGCGCGCGCCAGGGCGTCGAGCAGCGCCGGGCCATCGCGCACGCCCTCAATATAGAGCAGGATCACCTCGGTGCCCGGATCGGACACCAGATAGTCCAGGCAGTCGGCGACGCCGATATCACTCTCGTTGCCCGTGGTCAGGACATGGCGGAACCCGACACCACGATCACAGGCCATCATCGCCGAAAGACCACCAAAGGCCCCCGACTGGCTGACCAGTCCGATACGGCCTGTCGGCATGTCACGGGCGAACGCAGGATGGAAGCTGGCCGGCATGTTGTTGGCGAAGTTGGCGAAGCCCATGCAGTTGGGGCCATTCAGGCGCATGCCGGTTTCATGGGCGATGGCGGTCAGGCGCTTCTGGTCCGCGGCACCGGCCTCACTCACTTCGGCAAAGCCACCGGCGAAGATCACGGTTCCGGCGACGCCCTTTTCCGCACACTGGCGGATGACGCCCTCGACAAGGTTGCCAGGCACGGCGCAGATGGCGAGATCGACCTGCCCGGGCACGTCCAGAACAGAGGGATAGGCCTTCAGCCCCTGAATTTCGTCGCGTTTCGGATTGATCGGATAGATCTCGCCTGCGTAGCCCTGAGACTTGAGCATGGCGACCGGCCGACCACCGATACGGGTCGCATCGCCCGACGCGCCGATGATCGCTATCGAACGCGCCTCGAACATGCGTTTCAGATTGGCATCAAGCATGGGTTCCCCTCCCCAGGGTCACAAACGGCATCTGGCCGGTTCTTGGTTGGTTGAAACAGAAGGGGCGCGGCGAACCGGCCACGCCCCTTCCGGTCTCATGACGTCCGCAGCGCTTACTTCGCCTCGGGCGGAACCAGATGATCGGGAATGTCCCAGCCCAGTTCCTTGTAATAGCGGTAGGCGCCGACATGCAGCGGGATGTTCATCTCAAGCAGGGCGGTTTCCCGGTTGATGACCTTCATCCACTCGGCAGTCTGGTAGATTTCGTCGATGTTCTCCCAGAAGACCTTCATCATGTTGTAGGCCAGATCAGCGTCCATATCCTTGTTGGTGCCAAGGCCGACCCATGAACCAAC
>CAXBNO010000022.1:0-13983 GCA_963976775.1 uncultured Kordiimonadales bacterium | reverse complement strand
GTCCAGCTTGATCGCGCCGGTATTCATGTGATCGAGCAGTCGACCCGGCGTGGCGACAACGATGTCGACACCGGGCTTCAGCGCCTTGATCTGCGGGAACGGCTTCACACCGCCAACGACAAGCGCGACGGAGGGGCGGGTATGGCGACCGTAGACACGGATGCTTTCGCAGATCTGCGCCGCCAGTTCGCGCGTCGGTGCCAGGATCAGCGCACCGCAATGGCGCGGCGTGCGGGGAACGGGATGGGTGATCAGACGCTGCAGCAGCGGCAACACGAAAGCCGCAGTCTTGCCGGTGCCGGTCTGGGCCGTGCCCAGCACGTCGCGATCATCCAGCATGACCGGAATCACCTTCTGCTGGATCGGTGTCGGCGTCGAATAGCCTTCACCTTTGAGTGCGCGCAGCAGGGGTTCGGCAAGGCCGAGTTCATCAAATTTTGTCAAGTCAGTACTTTCCTGTGACCGGACCCTCGGGTCAGGCACATATCAACCGGGAATCACACGTCGGAGGCCATTTGCCCCGGAACGACCCGGTACACATTGTTCGGAAGAGCTTGCGTAGATCAGCCGCCGATGTCTGGCGCCCACGGCGCCGCTTCAAGGCAACGATCTCACGAAGAAAATCGTGCAGTCATGCACTGCAAGCGAATGGAATCGCCCTCTACGCACAGTGCATCTGCGAACGCTTAGAGCACATTCCTTTCGCATTCGCAAACGAAATGCGGCGCAGCACTTTACCGGGGGTACAGAATGCCGCGAATTGCACTATGTTCGCGTCCACACACTCCGATGCCGAGGCGAGCGCAATGACGGATACCGAAGATCCCTTCGACCTGTTTCAGAACTGGCTGAAGGAAGCTGGCGAAAGTGAGCCGAACGACCCGAACGCCATGTCCGTGGCCACGGTCGACGAGACCGGTATGCCCAATGTCCGCATGGTGCTGCTGAAGGGCGCGGATCACCGGGGCTTCACGTTCTACACCAATTTCGAAAGCCAGAAGGGGCAGGAGATCCTGTTCGCGCGCAAGGCCGCGCTGTGTTTCCACTGGAAGTCACTGCGCCGCCAGGTACGTGTCCAGGGGCCGGTCGACGTGGTGGAGGATGCGGAGGCGGATGCCTATTTCGCCTCCCGCCCCCGTGACAGCCGCATCGGCGCATGGGCTTCGGACCAGAGCCGTCCGATGGAAGGGCGCTTCGAGTTCGAGAAGAGGATCGCGAAGTTCGCGGCGAAGTATGCCATCGGCGAGGTTCCCCGCCCGCCGCACTGGTCGGGGTTCCGCGTCGTGCCGACCCGTTTCGAGTTCTGGCGTGACAAGCCGTTCCGTCTGCATGAACGCAATATCTACCGCCGCATCGGCACCGAAGACTGGGCCAGGGAAATCCTCTACCCCTGACCCCCGACCAGGAAGACCACACAGCAGGAAGCCATGACAAGCCAGCCCAGCAGCCCCGGACGACTGATGCGTCTGGCGACATACGCCTCCGCCTCCACAGCGAGCGTGCTGATCGTGATCAAGGTCTTCGCCTTCGTGATGACCGGGTCGACGGCGATGCTTGGTTCCCTGCTCGATTCCGCGCTCGACCTCGCGGCCTCCCTGATCAACCTCTTCGCGGTGCGCTACAGCCTGCAGGCTGCCGATGCCGAGCACCGTTTCGGGCACGGCAAGGCCGAATCCCTCGGTGCGCTGGGTCAGGGCGCGCTGATCGCGGGTTCCGCTGTCTTCCTGGCCTGGGAGAGCATCGCCAGCATGGCCAATCCCGAGCCGGTGACCGCGGGCAATATCGGCATCATCGTCATGCTGGTCTCCATCGCCCTCACCTTCGCCCTTGTCAGCTTTCAGCGTTTCGTCGTGAACCGTTCCGGATCCGTGGCGATCAGTGCGGACCTGCTGCATTATGCAGGTGACCTGGCGATGAACGCCGGTGTCATCGTGGCGCTGGTGCTTTCGGGCGTGCTTGGCTGGCACATCGCGGACCCGATCATCGGTCTGCTGATTGCCGCCTGGCTGCTGCAGGGTGCCTGGCGGATCGCGATGAGTGCCTTCGACCAGCTCATGGACCGGGAACTGCCGTTGGATGAACGCGAACGGATCCATGCCGCCGCCGTCGCGGTCGATGGCGTGCGCGCGGTGCATGACCTGCGCACGCGGCAGTCGGGCATCGACACATTCGTGCAGATCCATGTGGAACTGGATGGCGGCATGCGCCTGTTCCACGCCCATGTGATTGCCGACCTGGTCGAGGCGGAGGTGCAACTGATCCATCCGGGGACCGAGGTCTTCGTTCATCTGGACCCGGCCGGTGTCGAGGACTTCGCCGACACCATGGAGCGGGTGACGTCCACCGAACAGGTGAGTAGCAGCAATACGCAGGGGGAGAGCGATCCGCCCTCCCCCGATGCCGGACAACAGGATACGATGCGATCATGACAGACCGTGAAAAGACACTCATCCTGACCGGCGCCAGTCGCGGCATCGGCCATGCAACCGTGAAACGCTTCGGCGCGGCAGGGTGGCGGATCATCACGGTTTCCCGCCATGCCTTCTCGGAGGACTGCCCCTGGGACGGCGGCCTGGAGAACCATGTACAGCTCGACCTTTCCAACGTCGACGGCATCCGTCAGGGCATCGAACTGCTGCGATCGAAACTGGACAGCGGTCGCCTCGACGCGCTGATCAACAATGCCGGCATCTCACCCAAGGCAGACGATGGCGGACGCCTCAGCACGCTGAACACGGAAGCCGACGACTGGCATCATGTCTTCAACGTCAACCTGTTCGCGCCGGTTCTGCTGGCACGTGGACTGTTTCACGAGTTGAAGGCGGCAAAGGGCTGCATCGTCAATGTCACCTCCATTGCCGGCAGCCGGGTTCACCCGTTCGCCGGTTCCGCCTACGCCAGTTCCAAGGCTGCCCTTGCCGCGCTGACGCGGGAGATGGCAGCCGATCTCGGGCCACACGGTGTCCGCGTGAACGCCATCGCACCCGGTGAGATCGATACGCCGATCCTGTCACCTGGAACGGAGATGATGCTGGAGGATATTCCGCTGCATCGCCTCGGTACGCCGGAGGAAGTCGCCTCGACGATCTATTTCCTCTGTTCGCCGCAGGCGAGCTACGTCACCGGTGCCGAAGTGCACATCAACGGCGGCCAGCACGTCTGACGCCGGGGCATCTGTGCATTGTTCCGGGGTTGGGGAGTCCGGTCGGAAATTGTAGATGGTCAGGATTTGCCGGACGGCCCGACGCAGGACTGCACTGCCATGAACCATGTCGACGCGCCCATGGCGCGCAGAATTCTGCTGCAACGACAGCAGCTTGCCGATAATCCAAGGACAGCGATTGACGCGGATGGCCTGCTCGACCTGATCGAGCGGCTGGGGTTCGTGCAGATTGACAGCATCTCCACGGTCGAGCGCGCGCACCACATGATCCTGTTCGCGCGCAACAATACCTACCGCCCGGAAATGCTGCAGCGGATGCTCGAGCGTGATCGCAGCCTGTTCGAGAACTGGACGCATGACGCGTCCGTCATTCCCGCGCGGTTCTTCCCCTACTGGCGGCGGCGATTCCTGCGGGACAGGCCCGCCATCCTGGGCCGCTGGCGCAAGTGGCGCGAGGAGGGATTCGAACAGCAATTCGACGACGTGCTGCATCATGTGCGCGACAATGGCCCGGTGAAGGCACGCGACATGGCCCCCGGGGGCCGTCCCAGCGGCGGCTGGTGGGACTGGCATCCGTCGAAGACCGCGCTGGAGTTCCATTGGCGCACGGGTGCCCTATCGGTCTGCCACAGGGAGGGATTCGAAAAGGTCTATGACCTGACAGAACGGGTCATGCCGGCTGAACACCTCTCTGAGCCACCGGAGGAGGAAGCCTTCATCGACTGGGCCTGCCGGTCGGCCCTGCACAGGCTCGGAATTGCCACCACAGGTGAGATCGCCGGGTTCTGGGGCATCATTTCCCCGGCGGAGGCCAGGGTCTGGAGCGAGAGTGCGGCGGGCACCGAATTTCCCCGTGTAACGGTGGGCAGTGTGCTGGATCAGCGCCCCCGGACGGCGCTGGCCGATCCTTCCGTGCTTGACCAGAAGCCCGATGACATTGCCCTGCCACCGCGCCTGCGGGTGCTGAGCCCGTTCGACCCGCTGATCCGCGACCGGAAGCGGTGCCAACGGCTGTTCGGGTTCGACTACCGCATCGAGATCTTCACGCCGGCCGAGAAGCGTCAATACGGATACTATGTCTTCCCGCTGCTGGAGGGGGACCGGCTGGTCGGTCGGATCGACATGAAACGGCAGGCCGATGCGGACGCACTGGTCGTCCGCAAGCTCTGGTGGGAACCGGGTGTCCGTGCCTCCGCCGGGCGTGATGCGCGGCTGGAGGCCGAGCTGGAACGCATCCGTCGTTTCGTGAACGTTGGCGCCGTGCGCTACGCGGAAGACTGGAGGACTTGACGCGGCGGTCTGCTGCCAACATATAGCGGTTCAGGTCACCGGCACCTGCCGCCCGTTTGCGAAAGCATTGGTGAAGCCGGACATTGGAACGTCTGCCATTCAGCACACTCTGAACGGTGGCAATACGGGCTCCCACGCATTCGACAGAACAGGTGTGCATGATCGGAGACGAGCCATGTCTGAGAACATTCAGACCCACGCCGACAATCTGAAACAGCAGGCAAGACGCCTGCGCACCACGCTGGCCAGTTCCGGTCAGACCGTCAGCCATGCCCAGGCACTGGAGGCTGTTGCACGGCAGCACGGTTTCCGGGACTGGAACACGGCGGTGGCGCATGTGCCTGCAACCCCGCCGAAGCCCAATGTGCTGCGCCTGATGCCCGGTGACCGGGTCGAGGGAGAGTATCTGGGACACCCGTTTCGTGGAGAAGTGCGTTCAGTGAACGTCATCTCGAAGGATCGACTGACCCGGATCAGCGTCGCGTTCGACGAGGCCGTCGATGTCGTCTCGTTCGAGAGCTTCTCGTCGTGGCGAAAGCGGGTCACGAGCCAGATCGGTCCCGACGGCGTTTCGCCCCAGAAACGTTCCGACGGAACACCGCATATGCGCATTCGCCGTACAGGGTGAAGTCGAAAGGGTCGGTTGAGCGGTTCAGCCGACCCTGACCCCTGCCCCGCCATCGACGGGCAGGATCGCGCCAGTGATGAACCGGGCCTCGTCGGAGGCCAGAAACAGCGCCGCGTGGGCCGTGTCCCACGCGGTGCCCATCTGGCCACGCAGGGGGACCAGCCGATTCCTCTCCTGCCGAACGGTCTCGGTGTCCAGGCCACGGGCCGCGGCACCGCCACTGACCGCCATCGGGGTGTCCATCAGTCCCGGTGCGATGGCGTTGCAGCGCACGCCGTACTTCGCGTTGGCGATGGCCACACTGGTGGTCAGGCGGTTCATTGCCGCCTTCGACATCTCGTAGGCGACCATGTTGCCGCCACCGAATGCGGCAAGTGAGGAGATGTTGACGATGCAGCCATTCCCCTGATTGCGCATTTCCGGCACAGCGGCACGGATCATCCGCCATGCGCCCTTCGTGTTCACATCGAAGATGCGCTCCAGCGCCTCCTCCGACGCCCGGTGCGCCGGGCCGTCACCACCTCCGCCAATGCCGACATTGTTGACCAGAACGTCGATGCGCCCCTCCGCCCCCACTGTCTGCTGCACCAGGCCGACGCAGTCGAAGGTCTGGGTCACATCGCAGCGCACGGCGGAGGCGTGTCCACCCTCCGACCCGATCATGGCGACGGTTTCCTCCGCCCGTTCCATATCCCGGTCGGCGGCAATGACACGGGCACCGGCCCGCGCGAACAGCAGCGCCATTGCGCGACCATTGCCCGTGGTCTCCCCCGGCGTCTGCCCGGCACCGCAGATCAGGGCAACCTTGCCCTCCAGCCGACCCGCGACGCTCATCTCTTCAGGTCCGGATCGAGTTCAAGTCCCTCATCAAGCTGAACACCGAAGGTATTGAGAATCATGGAAACCTGCGTGTATTGACCGACGGTGAAGACAATATCCATGCGCTGCTTGTCGGTCAGTCCGGACAGTGCTTTCCATGTGGTTTCACTGATGAAATGGTCGGTCACCAGTTCATCCGTCGCCTGCAGCATGGCACGGTCGAGGTCGCTCCATTCCGGATCGTCCGGGCCGCGCTTGATGCGGGCGATTTCCCCGTCCGTCAGTCCGCAATCCTTGCCGATGACCACGTGCTGAGCCCATTCGTAGCCGGATTTGCACATGAAGCCCGTGCGCAGGATGACCAGTTCCCGGTCACGCGGGCTGAGGTCGTTGCGAGACGACAGTACATATCCGCCCCAGAGGTTGAAACGCTTCAGCGCCTTCGGTGCCCGCGCAAGTGTACGGAAGATGTTGAGCACCCAGCCTTCGCGGATGAAGTAGTCCAGCGCATCACGCTGTTCCTCGGTGAATTCATTGTCCTGCAGCGGTGCGACACGCGGCTTCTGAAGTCTCATGGCTCTCTCCCCCAATGTTCACCGCATGACAGCAGGGCGAAGGCGAGCGGTCCAGTACCAGCTTTGGCATGGCGATCATTCGGTGCCGAAGTCAGGCTCCGAGCGAGGGCGCGCGGCGCATGTAGACACCCGCGATCTTCCAGGCACCGTCTTCCTGGCGTTCCATGATGTAGGTGCCGATGGTCGAATCGCCCCCGGTACCGAGGAACCAGACGTCCTGTATCAGCCGCTCACCGTCGCGCTTCAGGTCCCTGAATTCCACCGCTTTCGGCCGGTAGACATCAGGGTAGCCGGTCCGCACCATGGTCATGAAGTTGTCGGCGGAACCGAACTTGGAACGGATGATGGGTGCCGCGAAGGAGAAGGCGCGCTCCCCATCATCGGCCCGGAACGCCTCGATCTGCTGGTTGATCACGTCGCGAACAGAATCCGCATCAGCGTCGGCCAGCGCCTGCAAGGGAGGCAACGAAACCAGCAGCATCACGATGGAAAGAGCCAGAGCGCGCATGTCATCCTCCTTCACCAGGCCCTGAATGATAGACGTACAGGGGCGGCTGGCGGATCACAATTTCAGGGGCGCACGGTCGCCGCGCCGAGGATCAGCCGGGCGGGGACGCCAGGTTCGCCTTCGCATCCTGCAGCAGCGCAACCAGGCGATCCTGATCATCCCTGGCCATGCCGCTGGTCAGCTGGCGATGCACCTCCCTGCCCCGTTCCTGCATCTCGCGGATCAGCGGCTTGACCTCCTCGGTCAGATAGACCCGCTTGGCACGTCGGTCGGTCGCGTCGGGACGGCGCTCCACCCAGCCCTTGGCCTCCAGACGATCCAGCAGACCACCCAGCGCCACCTTGCCGATATCCAGCAGATCCGCCAGTTCGGTCTGATTGTGCCCGTCATAGCGGATCAGGAAGACCAGCACCCACCACTGCGAGCGGGTCAGGTTCAGGTCCCGTACCTTGCGGTCGTACTCCCGCGTCATCAGGCGCGCTACATCGCTGATCAGGAACTCCAGGTTCCGACCGAGTGGGGTCTCGTCCGCCATGGGTGATCAGGTCCGATTCTGAAAAGTATGCATTGCTGACTATACGCAATACACATCAGTCCGGACCCTGTCGCCGCGACTTCACGCCGCCATGTTGAGCAGTGTCATGACATCATCCAGCCCGTTCACCTTGCGCGGGTTGGTGTGCAGCCACCGGTCATGCAGGCTGTTCTTCGCCACGACATCGAACTGGTCCGGACCCACGCCGACCGCCGACAGGCTGCGCGGCAGACCCAGTCCGTCAATCAGTTCGTGCAGCACATCACCCGCAGCCGCGCCGGGCTGGCCAAGTGCCTCCGCAATGATCTTCTGACGCTCCCGATGCGCATCCTCCTCCGCATTCCAGCGCAGGACCGTGGGCAGCATGATGCAACTGGTATAGCCATGCGGCACGTCGCAGGTGCCGCCCAGGATATGGCCGATGGCGTGACTGGCACCCATGGGCACGCCAGCGGTCACAGCGGTCATGGACAGCCACGTGCCCTGCAGGCACTGCAGCCGTCCCTCCATGTCCGTGGGGTCCGCCTTCACGCGCGCCAGGCCAGAGGACAGCAGCCGCAGCGCATGCAGCGACGCCCCGTCACAATAGGCATTGGTCTGCGGGCTGCAGATGGCCTCCACAGCGTGATCGACCGCGCGGATACCCGTGGAGAGCCAGACCCATTCAGGCGTATGGACGGTCGGCGCGGGGTCCAGGATGACGGACAACGGCACCAGTGAAGGATGGCGATAGCCCTGCTTCACCTTGATACGCGGGTCGGTGCAACCGCCCAGCGGGTTGAACTCGCCACCGGACAGCGTCGTCGGCACCGTGATCTGGCGCACTGTCGCCGGGCGCAGGTCCGGCATGGTCACCTTGCCGTCGTCGGTCGTGCCGATGCAGTAGGCATCCAGTTCGGCCATGTCCGTGACGCCATGTTCCAGGCACACCTGCATCACCTTGCCCGCATCGGTGACAGAGCCGCCGCCGAAGGTCACCAGCAGGTCGGCACCGGCGGCCCGCGCGGCATTGGCGGCCTCCACCACCTTGTCGCGCGGGGTATGGGGCGGAATACCGGCAAAGCGTCCGGCGTAGCGGTCACCAAGCGCCGCAGCGACCCGATCCACCTCGTCAGTGGTGTCGTTCATGGTCTTGCCGACCAGCAGGAACACCTTCTTCCTGTCCAGCCGCTGCGCCTCCGCCTTCACCGCGTCCGCCGCCGCCTGGCCGAAGATGACCTGCTCCATTTCAGAAAACCGGATCACACCACCGCGCATCTGCACCCCTCCCCGGGTCCATGTTTCAATCTGGGCGGCAGTTTGCACAGGGATGACCGGGACAGCCAGCCCCAACCGGGAGGGGACCGGGAACATTTCCCTTCTCATTCGGGCCAATCACGGCCATATCGGGGCCATGACAAGCTCCACACGCCAACCGATGTTCAATGCCCCGCCATGGTCCCTGCGACTGGCGGGGCTGTTGCTGCTGATCCACCTCGCCTTCTTTCTGATGCCGGATGATCTGGCCAACACCATCGGCTCCGTGCTGGTCTTTGTTCCCGCAGCGCTGGATGCGGGTATCCCGTACTACTGGACCCTGCTGACCTACGCGCTCATCCATGCGGATGTGGTTCACGTCGGCTTCAATGCCGCACTGCTGCTGGCGCTCGGCAGCTATGTGGAGCGAACGGTGGGCGGCACGCTGTTCCTGCTGATCTTCAGCCTCTGCGCCATCGGTGGCGCACTCGCGTTCTGGGTACTGAGCGGCAATGGCGTGATGCTGGGCGCATCAGGTGGCGTCGATGGCCTGATGGGTGCCGCCGCCGTGCTGCTCTACCGCAACCGGGACGCCGATCCGCGCGCACGGATGATGATGGTGATGGTCTGCATCGTAGTCGTCATGAACCTGCTGATGGCCTTCTCCGGCGGGACCGGCGTGGCATGGCAGGCGCATCTGGGCGGTCTGTTCTGCGGGCTCGTCTATGGCTACGCGGTGCAGAATCGCGCGCCGAGAGGCATCATCCGATAGTCATCACCACCAGTTCTTCACTGGCATGATCAGGCTGAGCGCCACCGTTTCCGAACCGGGGTTCTGGGTGCCGAGACCGGCGTTGGAAATGTGGTTCAGGCTCAGCCCCAGCCGTGTGCCACCGTCAAAGCGCCAGGAAAACTCGATCTGCGACCGGAACTGCAGCAGGTAACCCAGATCCTTGCTGTTGCCCTTCATGTAGATGCCCGGCGCGAAGCTGGGCGTGATGACGAAATTCTCTGACGGGAACCAGTCGAGCAGCACCGGCATAGACGTGCGCTGCCTCCGCATCGTTCACCATGAAGCCGCCGAAGGGCTTCAGGATGCTGAGCCCCTTGTCATGATGATATTCCATGCGCGCGGCCAGTCCCTCGTCCTCACGCTGGATGGCATCGAAGAAACCTATGGAGAGGCTGTAGAGCGGGCCATCCTCGGATGGATCACCCGCATTTGCAGGGCCGACGAAAAGCGCGACAATCAGAGCCAACGCAACCGACCGAAGCAGTTGAATGCCAGACATGATAATTTCCCTCGTCCCCAACCCGTCCTCTGCAAGTCGTAAGGACAAAGGCTGGTTCGCGCAATCCTGGCGACGGATGTCCGGGTCGTTGACTGTGATGGTGGCAACGCTGATTGCCGGACTTGCTGTCCCTGCTGCTGTTCGCGCAGCGTCACCGCAAGCCCTGCCGTCAGGCAATCCGGGTGTGGTGGTCGAGGTCGTGGATGGTGACACTGTCGTGCTCGACACGGGTGTGGAGGTGCGCATGGTCGGCATCCAGGCACCGAAGCTGCCTCTTGGTCGCCGCGGCTTCCAGAGCTGGCCGCTGGCCGATGAAGCGAAGGTGACGCTGGAATCGCTGGTGGCGAACCGACGCCTCACGCCGCATTTCGGTGGTCGGGAGATGGACCGCCACGGTCGTGTACTGGCGCACCTGGTCTCGGAGGGCGGGATATGGCTTCAGGCAGAAATGCTGCGGCTGGGCATGGCGCGGGTCTACTCCTTCCCTGACAACACGGCACTGGTCGATGAGATGCTGGCGTTGGAACGCGCCGCCCGCGAAGCGCGTTTCGGTATCTGGAGCCATCCCTTCTATGCCTTGCGTGCGGCTGACCCGGCAGAACTCTCCAGCCTGGTCGGCACGTTCCAACTGGTCGAGGGACGCATCCTCGATGCGGCGGAGGTGCGCGGCACGGTCTATCTGAACCACGGAGAGGACTGGCGCACCGACTACACGACCATGATCGACCGTCAGTCCATGAAGGCGTTCCGTGCTGCCGGTCTGGACCCGGCAACCTGGTCGGGATCAAGGGTGCGTGTGCGTGGCTGGCTCCGGTCCCGCAACGGACCTATGATAGAGGCAACACATCCGCAGCAGATCGAGTTGCTGGATGAAGCAGTTGAAACCGAACGAAAGTAGTGGCGTGAAAATGCGTATCTGGAAGCCCCTTGCGACATGGCTGCCAATGGCGGCCCTGGTCCTTGCAGCCGCCTGCACGACAGTCACCAATCCGGCCACCGGCGAGAGCGAACTGACAACCGTCACGCCCGCGCAGGAGCGGGCCATAGGGGCGCAGGAACATCCCAAGGTCGTCGCCGGGTTCGGCGGTGAATATGGCGATGCCGAGTTGAAGAATTACATCGATACCATCGGGCAAAACCTTGCGAACAATGCCGAACTTCCCGCTGACACATTCACCTTCACCCTGCTCGACTCACCGGTCGTGAATGCCTTCGCGCTGCCGGGCGGCTATGTCTATGTCACCCGTGGGCTGCTGACCCTGCTGAGCGACGAGTCGGAACTCGCCGGTGTCATGGGGCACGAAATCGGCCACGTCACGGCCCGGCATGGTGCCCGCCGCCAGACTCGGGGAACCATCGCGAACATCCTCGCCGCCGGTGTCGGCATCCTGACCGGAAACCGGCAGGTGGCACAGCTTGGACAGGTTGCCGCGCAAAGCTTTCTCGCCAGCTACAGCCGCGACAATGAACGGGAAGCGGATCAGCTTGGTGTCCGCTATCTCGGTCGAACGGGCTACAACACGCTTGGCATGGCGCATTCGCTGGAGGCGATCGGTCGCCACAGCGAACTGCTGGCGAAGGTCAGCGGTGACGAGGCGCAGGGGTTCAACTTCTTCCAGACCCACCCGCAGACGCCGGAACGCGTTGCCAACACGGTGCAACTGGCGAAAGTCGGCCCGACGGTCCAGAACCCTGTTACCGGTCGCGACCGGTACCTGAACGCCATCTCCGGCATGATCTACGGCGACAGCCCCGCGCAGGGGTTCGCGCGCGGTACCCGTTTCGTGCATCCGAACATGCGGTTCGCCTTCGACGTACCCGACGGCTTCAAGCTGGACAATCTGCCCGACGCCGTTCTGGCTGCCGGACCTGATGGCACCCGGATCGCCTTTGACCGGGAGACGGATCGCAATGCCGTTGCCCAGTATCGGGACATGGCGAACTACATCAGCCGCAAGTGGGCGCGTGGCGCACGGGGGCGTGACCTGCGCAGCACGCAGATCGGCGGGTTCCCGGCCGCCACCGCGACGGTCTTCATGACCGCGCAGAACGGCCAGCAGTTCGAGGCGAGGATCGCCGCAATCCGCTTCTCGGACAGCCATATCTTCCGCTTTCTGATGGCCGCCCCGACACAGGTTGCCGGGCGCTATGCCAGAGATTTCGACGATGCGATCCTCAGCTTCCGGTCCCTGACTGCGGAACAGGCCGCCGAATACAGGCCGCTGCGTATCTACGCCTATACGGTGCGGCGCGGCGACACCGTTTCCGGACTGGCGTCCCGCATGAACATCGACCGCTTCGACGAGGAACGCTTCCGCGCCATCAACGCACTCGGTCCCGACGAAGGGCTGCAGGCGGGCCAGCGGATCAAGATCATCCGCGAATAGTCGCGCAGAGCCGCTTCCATGCTGATCCGCGCGACAGCCACACTCTTGACCGGATTGCCCGCGCGCGACATGTGAGGCGCTGGCCCGGTCGACGTGCTGACTGGTGCCGATCCCACCCGCCGGCCGCCGGAAGGAACCTCGATGACCGATACCGCCGCCCGACCGGGCAAGATCGAGGCGACGGCGATGATGATTGCCCTGCTTGCGGCGCTGATGGCGCTCGGCCAGTTCGCGACCAATGTCTACCTGCCTTCGCTGCCGACAATCCGGGACCAGTTCGCCTCCAACGACACCATGGCGCAACTGACCCTCACCGCCTATCTGGTCGGGTTCGCGGTCATGCAGCTTTTCTACGGACCGGTTTCGGATCGGTTCGGCCGTCGGCCGCTGCTGATCTACGGCACCGTCGTCTTCACCCTGGGCAGCCTTGTCTGCGTGCTTGCGCCCAGCATGGAAATCCTCATCGCCGGGCGGGTGACGCAGGCGGTCGGCGCCGCAGCCAGCCTTGTGGTGGCACGGGCCGTGGTGCGTGACAGTTTCGATGGCGACCAGTTGCAGCGGGTCATGGCGCTGGTCAGCATGTTCTTCGCCCTGGTCCCCGGCATGTCCCCCTTCATCGGTGGCCTCATCGAGGAATATGCAGGCTGGCGCTGGATCTTCGTGCTGACCGGGATCGCCGGGGTCATCGTCCTTGTCTGGATGATGCGGCGCATTCCCGAGACCCTGAAGGTGCCCATGCCGCGCCTTGACCTGTCATCGGTATTCGTGGGCTACGGTGCGGTCCTGCGCTCCGCCCATTTCCGGCGCTATGCCCTCGCCAACGCCTTCATCTTCGGTGCCATGTTCGCCTTCTTCGGTGGCTCCCCGAAGCTGTACATCGAGATACTGGGCGTCACCCCGAAGGAGTTCGGGTTCTATCCGCCGCTGGCCTCCGTCGGCTTCGTCATCGGCGGCATCACGGTCAGCAAGCTGACCGGGCGCGTCAGCAGTGTCGCGATCTGCAATCTGGGGCTGGCGGTCCTGATCGTCGGTACCGCCGTCAGTGTCGTGCTGCCCCTGACCGGCATCATCCACAAGCATGGCTTCAACCTCGCCATCGTGATCTTCGTCTCCGGCCTCGGCATCTTCCTGCCGACTGCCATGGCGAATGCCCTGCAGGCCTTCCCCGAACGCGCCGGCACGGCATCCGCGATGATGGGCTTCCTGCAGATGGCAGGTGCCGCCGCAGGCAGTGCACTCGTGGGCCTGTATCAGGAGCAGGCCCCGGTCCTGACCTATCCGGTGGTCATGCTCGCCATGACCCTCGCCGCCACCCTCGTGTTCGTTGTCGAGGGGCGGCAGCGCGTGCCGACAGGCTGAGAAGAACGGTCGCGCCCTCACTTCCGAAATCCATCGCACAAGGGGCAACAATCTCCTTCCCCCTTGATGGGGGAAGGCCGGGATGGGGGTGAGTCGGCAAAGCCGAACCTGGGATGACCCACAGGGCAATAGCCTTCGGCTTCACCCCCCATCGACCGCTGCGCGGCCACTTCCCCCGCAAGGGGGGAAGA
>CAXBNO010000021.1:0-14085 GCA_963976775.1 uncultured Kordiimonadales bacterium | reverse complement strand
ATGGCGCGTGACTTCGGGCCGAAGGGGGTTCATGTCGCCTATGTGACCATCGACGCGGCCATCGACACGCCATGGACCCGCCCAATGATCTTTCCCGACAAGTCGGACGACTTCTTCGCCAAGCCGTCAGCCATTGCGGAGGAAGTGTTTCACGTCGCGCATCAGGATCGCTCGGCCTGGTCGTTCGCGGTCGAGGTCCGGCCGTTCGGCGAGACCTGGTAGGCAGGGGAGAGAAGGCTTCAGAGCAGGAAGCGGACCGCCACGAAACCGCCGATCAGGCAGACCACGAACAGGATGAACAGGGGGCCGAGGTACTTCTCGATGAAGACCCGGATAGGCTCGCCGAAATACCAGAGCAGCGTGGCGACAACGAAGAACCGCAGCCCGCGCGCGGCCATGCTGGCCACCAGAAACGTCAGCAGGTCGAGGCGTGTGACACCGCTGGCGATGGTGATGACCTTGTAGGGGAAGGGCGTGACGCCGAAGACGAACACCGCCCAGCCGCCATGTTCCTTGTAGCCCGCGCTGAAGTCGGCGAAGGCATCGCCGTAACCATAGAGCCGGATCAGGGGCTCAGCCACCTGCTCGAACAGGAAAACGCCGATGGCATAGCCCGCGAAGCCGCCCAGGACCGAACAGATGGTCGCGATCAGCGCCAGGCGGAACGCCCGCTGGCGGTCGGCCAGGATCATCGGGATCAGCATCACGTCCGGCGGTATCGGGAAGACGCTGCTCTCGATGAAACTGATGATGCCGAGCGCTGGCGTGGCGCGACGGTGGGCCGCCAGCCCCAGTGTCCAGTCATACAGCCGTCGCAGCATCCGCTGATCCCGTCGTAGAGGTGAGTTCTCCGGTGCCGGTCCGGACCGGCGGCGGGAGAATGGCGTTCAGGTTCCGCGATGTCCATGCCTGCGTTGCCTGTGAGTGCTCTGAGAGTTCCAGCGAGCTTCAGACATGTGGAAGCCGAAAGCTGCGGAGGGTGGCTGCATACTCAGATGAAACTCATGGCTCACCCAATCCGCCCTGTTGGTTCATATGATTTGCCATCAGGTCCTGAATAGTGTCCGTTCCCCAGTTCCGGCGCATCGCGCGCATTTGAACGCGCGGAAGCCAGTCGGTCCGCCGTGCAGATCGAACAGGAACCGGGGAGGACCACCCCTCCATGCGGAAACAACTTGGGAAGACGGGCCGAGACCATGATGAGAGAATACCGGGCGAACGATACGGATGCCCTGATTGCAATCTGGGAAAAGGGCAATGCGCTCGCCCATTCCTTTCTGCCTGCGGAGTTTGTTGCGCAGGTGGCGCGGGATATGCGCAACATATACCTGCCCAATGCCGAAACGTGGGTACTCGAAGAAGACGGGGAAGCGACTGGATTCATTGCGCTCATCGGCGATGAAATCGGCGGGCTGTTCCTTGATCCGTCACGCATCGGCGAGGGGTTCGGCAGAACAATGGTAGATCACGCGTTCGGCCTCAAGGGCCCGCTGCGCGTGGAAGTGTTCAGGGAGAACACCATTGGCCGTGCGTTCTACGAAAAGTATGGCTTCGTCTTTGTGGATGAGTATCTGCATGAGCCTTCCGGTGCCGTGACTTACAGGATGGCAATGAAATCGTCCTCATGAGCCGCAGGAAAGCGCACCCTGACGCGCATCCGGTCTTGTCGTTCGGCAATCCTGGTCCAAGTTCTGAACGGTCCGAATTGCGGTCACACGGAACCTGCCTGGTGCGAACCGCAGGTCCGGATTCGAAGCGTCTGGGCCAGACCACTAGGCTCAGGCGTGCAGATGGCGAGGAGCTGATTGGATGTTCAAACCCTATTTCAGGCGTTTCGCGGCCTACAACATCTGGGCCAACGGCAAACTCTATGACGCGGCGGCGGCTGTTTCGGAGGCTGACCGGACCCGCGATGTCGGTGCGTTCTTCGGTTCTCTGTCGGGGACGCTGAACCACATGATCGTGGCGGACCGGGTCTGGCTGCGCCGGTTTCTGGGCGATGGGCCAGAGGAGACGCAGTTGAACCGGGTCATCACGCACGACCTTGCCGAACTGCGCAGCCTGAGAGACGCGGAAGACAGCCGGATCGCCCATTTCATCGGCTCCCGCACCGAGGCCGATTTCGCCGCCACCTTCAGCTACCGGAACATTGCCGGTCACGAATTCCGCCAGCCCCTGTCAGAGACGCTGGCGCACTTCTTCAACCACCACACCCACCATCGCGGACAGGCGCACGGCATCCTCACGCACCTGACCGGCAAGGCTCCTGAACTGGACCTGCTCTACTACATCCGCGAACTGGAGGGCTGAGCCGCAACAGGTCGATGGGGACCTGATCCGCGAACCCAACCTTTCAGCTCTGTGCGCGGCATCCTGGATGCCCGGATCAAGTCCGGGCAAGGCGAGGTTGGGGTGGCAGGGGGTGGTGGCGCTGGCAAGGCGTGGTTGGGGTGGCGGTGCCTGGTTGGGTCTGGCAGGGGCAACTCACCCCTTCCACCTCTCCACGACGCTCGCGGACTTGATCCGCGAGCCCGGCTCTCGGCACTGAGTGGAACCGGATTACTCTGCCGGACCATCGTACCTGCTCGCTACTGGCGGCGCGGAACCCTGGATGCGCGGATCAAGTCCGGGCAAGGCGAGGTTGGGGTGGCAGGGGGTGGTGGCGCTGGCAAGGCGTGGTTGGGGTGGCAAGGCGTGGTGGAGATGGCAGGGGCTGCTCACCCCTTCCACCTCTCCACGACGCTCGCGGACTTGATCCGCGAGCCCAGTTCTCGGCACTGCGTGGAATCGATTTGCTCTGATGGACCGCCCCGCCTCCCGGGGGCGTGGGTTCACCGTCCCCCCGCAAGTGGTGATCAGATCTGGCGGCCCGCAGCCTCCCAGTAGGGCGCGCGGAGCTTGCGCTTGAAGATCTTGCCGGAGTCCTCCCGTGGCAGGTCCTTGGCGAAGACGATCTGCTTCGGCACCTTGAAGCGGGCGAGATGGTCGGCGATGTAGCTGCGCACGTCCGACTCGGTCACTGCGGTATCCGAGAGCTGGACATGGGCGGCCAGCGACTCGCCATACTCGTCGTCGGGAATGCCGAACACGGCACAGTCGCGCACGCCGGGCATGCCGATCAGAACGGCCTCTATCTCCGCCGGATAGATGTTCACGCCGCCGGAGATGACCATGTCCTTCTTCCGGTCACAGAGGAACAGGAATCCTTCCTCGTCCATGAAGCCCACGTCGCCGCAGGTCACGAGATGTTCCAGCCCCGCTTCCTTCCGTTTCTCGTGGTTCTTGTTGTAGGTGAAGTCGGGCCAGCCAACGAGCTTCATGTAGACCTCCCCGATCTCGCCTGGACCCAGAGGCTGCATGTTGTCGTCGACGATGCGGACATCGGCATGGGGCAGGGGGCGACCGACCGTGCCGGGTTTGCGCAGGGCATCCTCGGAGGTGTGGAAGAAGACGGCACCGGTCTCCGTGCCGCCGTAGTATTCGTTGATGACCGGCCCCCACCATTCGATCATCCGCCGCTTCACGTCCGGCGGGCAGGGAGCGGCCGCGTGAACGACAAACTTCAGCGATGACAGGTCGTAGCGGTTGCGCACTTCCTCGGGCAGGTTCAGCAGGCGCACGAACATGGTCGGCACCATGTGGATGTGGGTCAGCCGTTCCTTCTCGATCAGTGCCAGCAACTCCTCCGCATCGAAACGCGGCTGCAGGATCACCAGGCCACAGCATCGGGCGGCGAACAGCCCGTAGGCGTTGGGCGCGGAATGATACATCGGGCCGGTGATGACGGTGCGGATCGTCGGGTCCGGACTGATGCCGAAGACATGGGTGAACAAGCCGTAGATCTTTTCCTGCACTTCCGGCGTCGCCGGCTCCCGCCGCACGCCCTTCGGATTGCCGGTGGTGCCGGAGGTATAGATCATGTTGGTGCGCGTCGTCGCGGGCTCCCCCACCATCGGTTCCTGCTGCTGCAGCCAGTCGTTCCAGTTGGTCCGACCGGCGGGAACGGTGCATGCATCCGGGGAGATGCGATAGGCCTGCATCACCTCCGGCGGGGTCTCCGCCACCAGCACGATGCAATCATCGGGAATGCCGGCCTCGATGGCAGGCAGCAGGTCGGCATGAACCACCAGCGCGCGGGCATCGCAGTCATCCAGGATGTAGCCGGCTTCCTCCGCCGTGCCGTGCCAGTTGATCGGCACCGCATAGGCCCCGGCATTCGTCGCACCCATCGACGCCTCGAAGAAGGCGAAGTCATTGCGCAGCATCAGGCAGACCGCATCGTCCTCCCCCACGCCAAGCGCCCTGAAGCCGCCTGCAGCCCTGGCAACATTGGCTTCCAGCGTTTCGCGATCCAGCTTGCGATTGCCCGAACGGATGCAGTCCTGATTCATGGCCATCTTCCTCCCCAGTCAGTGGTCCGACCGGCATTGTTCACCACAAGTTTCGGCCCGGTCAAAGGGAACCGACGGTGAACCCTGAAGTTGAGGCTTCACCTTGACCATGTGCCGCGTCATCATCTGGCGGCCGTGCCGGGGGGCGGGGGCGAAAAGGGAGTGCGAACTTGCGCCACATTCTGATGTTCCTGGGGCTCGTGGCCCTGCTTCTTGCTGCCGTGCCGGATGCCCGCGCCCAGGTTCCCGGCATGGTTGACGGGTCGGGGAACACGGATGCCGCTGCCCTGCCGGAAGGTGCCACGACGGCGCAGGTGCGGGAGATGGTCTCCCGGCTCTCCGATGAGCAGGTTCGGGCGTTGCTGCTGCAGAGGCTCGATGCCGTTGCCGAGGCCGAGGCAGGATCGGACAGCCCCGGCAGTCTGGGAGCCTTCCTGAAACGGGCAGCCACGGATGTTGCCGATTCCGTTGCCGGCGCTGTGGAGCGGCTGCCAATGCTGGGTCGCAGCCAGTCGCGTGCTTTTGCCGAGTTCGCGGAGCAACGGGGTGCAGGGGGTGTCGTGCGATTCTTCGCCCTGCTTGCCGCCGGTGTCGCTGCGGGTCTCGCCGCGGCATGGCTGGCCAGTCGCATCGCCGGGCGCTGGCGCGACCGCATTCGTGCCGCAACGGGACAGGAGGGGCTGAAGGAGACTGTAAGCATTCTCGGGCTGCGTCTTCTGCTCGACATGGCCGGGCTGCTGGTCTTCGCGCTGGTCTCGCGTTCGGTTCTGGGCATCATCATGCCCTCCGCTGACCGCGAGATCGCGCAGCTTTTCGTCGTCAGCCTGATCGTGCTGCCCATGGGTATTGCCGCCATCGTCAGTTTCCTGATCGCACCGAAGCGCCCGGAACTGAGACTGGTGAACACCGACGATGAGACCGCACGATTCCTCTACCGCCGTCAGATCGTCTTTGCCCTGATCATCGGCTTGCAGTTCCTGATCATCGAATTCAACCGGGTGCATGGTGTTGCGGTGGGCGAGGCGAGAATCGGGTTCTGGCTCAATCTGTGGGTGCTCGCCTATGTTGCCTGGGTGAGTTGGCGCGCGCGCAAGGGGCTGCGCTTGATGATGCGTGGCGGTGACGAGGAACTTGGTCCGATCGAGCGCCGCATAGCGGACAATTTCCCCTACATGGTGATCGGGCTCTGTGTCTTTACCTGGCTGCTTGTGGAGGTCCTGGCCGGGCAGGGCATGTTCGAACTGGTCGCGGACGGGCAGGCCTACCTCACGCTGTTCATCCTGATCATGTGCCCCACCCTGGACACCATGATCCGTGGACTGGTGCGCCACCTGACCCCCGCAATGAAGGGGGAGGGCGTGGTGGCGGAAGAGGCGTTTGCCGCGACCCGGCGCAGCTATGTCCGCATCGGGCGGGCCATCACCTTCGCGATCGTGATCCTGGTGATCGGCCAGATCTGGCAGATCGACTTCAGAAATCTCGCAAGTGCCGGTTTCGGGGCACGGGCAGCCGGTTCCCTGATCCAGGTTCTGGTGATCCTGGGCATCGGATTCGTTGTCTATGAAGTCGTGACGCTCTGGATCAACAGGAAGCTTGCGAATGAGCAGACTGCTCTCGGGATCGACCTGCAGTCGGAAGAGATTGGCGGTGAGGGAGGGGGGGCCGGCGGTTCGCGTCTGTCGACCGTGCTTCCCCTGCTGCGCTGGACCTCACAGGCAGCGATCGTGACCATCACGGGGCTGCTGGCGCTTGGAAACCTGGGTCTGGACATCACGCCCCTGCTAGCCGGTGCCGGTATCGTCGGGCTGGCGATCGGCTTTGGCGCACAAAAGCTGGTGGCCGACATCGTCTCCGGCATCTTCTTCCTGATCGACGATGCGTTCCGGACCGGTGAATACGTCGAGATCGAGAGCACGGTCGGGACAGTGGAGCGCATCTCCATCCGCTCCCTGCAGTTGCGCCATCATCGCGGCAGCATCCACACCATTCCGTTTGGTGCGGTGCCCAAGATCACCAACTACTCGCGCGACTGGGTCATCATGAAGCTGAAGTTCACGGTGCCTTTCGAGACCGACCTGAAGAAGGTCAAGAACATCTTCAAGCAGATAGGCAAGGAACTCAGCCAGATTCCTGAATTTGAAGGAGACCTTATTCAGACTTTCAAGAGTCAGGGTGTGCTGGAAGTGGATGACGTGGGCATCGTCGTACGCGGCAAGTTCATGGCCAAACCGGGAACCCAGTTCACCATCCGCAAGTTCATCTACGACCGGGTGCAGAAACTGTTCGACGAAAACGGCGTCCAGTTCGCAAGGCGGGAGGTGCGTGTGCGGGTGAATGCGGACGAGGATGGCTCGGTACCGCAACTGACCGATGAGCAGAAGCGCCAGATCGCCGCCGCTGCGTCCGATCATGTCGGTACGGACAGCACGCCGCCGGGCGGATCAGGTGCCGCGTAGGCCCAGAACGTCGATCATGTCGTAGCGACCGGCCTTGCGCCCGGCACACCACAGGGCGGCGCGGACGGCGCCGGCAGCGAAGATGCGGCGGTCGTTGGCCGTATGGCTCAGTGTCACCCGCTCGTTGTCGCTGGCGAAGATCACGGAATGCTCGCCGACGACATTGCCGCCGCGCAGGGCGGAATAGCCTATCTGCCCCGTCTGGCGCTCGCCGGTGATTCCGTATCGCCCGCCGACCGCGACCTGATCGTGGTCCTGTCCCCGGCCTTCCGCCGCCGCCTTGCCCAGCATCAGCGCGGTGCCGGAGGGCGCATCCACCTTCCAGCGGTGATGCATCTCCGTCACCTCCACGTCCCAGTCGATGCCGAGGGCGGCGGCGACCTGTGCCGTGACCTGCACCAGCAGGTTGACCCCCAGCGACATGTTGCCGGCCTGCATGACCGGGATATCGCGCGCGGCCTCATCGACCTTCGCGTCATCCTCCGCCGTCATGCCGGTGGTGCCGATGACCATGGCCGTTCCATGACGCCGGGCATGACCGAGGTTGGCAACGGTTGCTGCCGGGACGGTGAAGTCGATCACGACGTCAGCATTGCCGAAGACGGCATCCGGATCATCACTGAGCGCCACGCCCAGCGGGTCGATGCCGATCAGCTTGCCCAGGTCCTGGCCGATCCCGTCCGTGCCGGGTCGCTCCAGTCCGCCCGCGATCTCTGCGCCGTCGGTCTCATGCACCTCCGCCAGCAGCATCCGGCCCATGCGTCCGGCGGCACCCGCGATTGCTATTCTCATGTCCGTTCCTCCCGCAGGTGTCAGATGATCGATGACAGGGCATGGATCAGGCGATCCGTATCCGCGTCGGTATTGTAGAGGTGAGGGGTCACGCGCATCGAGTCCCCGCGCTGGCTGATGTAGACCTGTTGCGCCGCCATGTCCTGCACCAGGGTCTCCGGCGCGCCATCGGGGAATCGCAGGCCCAGGAAGTGCGGTGCCCGCGCGCCGTCCGGCGGTGCGAGCAGGCCGAGCTTCACGGCCTTCGCCGCAATGTCACTGGTGCGGGCACCAAGGGTCTCGGAGATGGCCTCCGGCGTCCAGTCGAGCAGATGCTCCATGGCGGTGATCGCACCGGGCAGCAGGGCGAAGTTCGACCGCTCCCCCATGTCGAAGCGACGGGCGCCGGGTTGCAGGGCATCGGTATAGTCCAGCAGCCGCGCGAAATTCTCCGAACCCGCACGGGTAATCCAGCCCTGTTCAAGCGCTCGGCCCTGCTGCCACTTCGGTGCGACATACATGAAACCGGTGGAATAGGGGCCGAGCAGCCACTTGTAGCAGGCACAGACCATGAAATCGGGCTGCACGTCCGGCACCGGGAACGGCATGGCACCGAGCGACTGCGTCAGGTCGAGCACCAGCGCGGCACCGACGGACCGCAGCTTCAGTCCCACAGCGACGAGGTCGATCAGGCTGCCGTCGGTCCAGTGGTTGTGGGGCAGGGCGGCGATGGCGGTGCGGTCGCTGATGGCGTCCAGGATGACGCGCGTCCAGTCACCGTCCTGTTCCCGCTGCAGCGTGCGAAGCTCCGCGCCCGACTCCGCCGCCAGATCGCGCCAGCTGTAGACATTCGACGGGAACTGGTCCCGCAGCACCAGAATCTCCTGTCCCGCAGCCACCGGCAGGTTGGCGGCAGCGGTGGCGATGCCGTAGCTGGCGGACGGGACGATGGCGACGTCATCGGCAGGCGCGCCGATCAGCCGCCCGAACAGGCCCCGTGCCTGCTCGCTCTCGGTGAAGAAGTCCTGCGGCGTTACGGTCCAGGGTCTTGCCTTGCGCTGCAGGCCTCTGCTGCTCGCCGCCACGACAGGTTTCATCAGGGGCGACATGTAGGCACAGTTGAGGTAGGCGATATCGTCCGGGATTTCGAACAGATGACGTTGCGAGGCGATCATGACAGGTCAATCCATGCTTGCAGGAGGCGGCACTTGAACCGTCACGCCCCCATGCGTCAAGCGCTGGCGCTGCTGCTGGCAGGCTGGGTGATGTCGGCAGGCACGGCGTTCGCCCAGGCATTGATCCCGACCGTGAAGACCTACCAGGCATGTACGGAGGCAGTGGACCGTGACCCGGAAACGGGAATGACGGCTGCCCTGCAATGGCGCGACCTGGGCGGGGGCAGGGCGGCGGAGCATTGCGTGGCGCTGGCGCTGGCGGCGAACGGCAATACCCGCCTTGCCGCCACGCGGATGCAGGACCTGGCGGAGATATTCGATGCGGCGCGACCGGACATGGCGGCCACCATCATGTCCCAGGCAGCGGCGCTCTGGGTGCTGGCGCGGGAGGATGCGCGGGCGCTGACGGCGCTGGACCGTGCACTGGAATGGCAGGGCAACAGCGCCGCACTGCATCTGGACCGCGCGCATGTGCTGGCCGGCCTGAAACGCTTCGATGAGGCCCGACAGGCAACGGACACGGTGCTCTCCATCGACGATCTGTCGGCGGAAGCCTATGCCCTGCGCGCCATGATCAACCGCCAGACAGGGCAGACAGCGGCGGCGGAGACCGACATCGTCAACGCGCTGGCACTGCAGCCCGACCAGCCGCAGGCGCTGGTGGAGCGCGCCCGTTCCCGCGCCGGTGCCGGGGACATTCGCGGCGCGCGGGAGGACCTGCTGAGCGTCATCTCGCAGGACGAGGAGGCCGCCGTGGCGGAGGATGCGCGTCGCCTGCTGGAGCAGCTGGACGTTGCCGTTTCCGACTGAGCCGGTGAACCTTTGAGCCTCCGCCTCACAGCGTGCTTGCAAGCATGGGCAGGCAGACCTAATACTCCGCCGCCATGGACCTCAAGAACATCCGAAATTTCTCGATCGTCGCCCACATCGATCACGGCAAGTCCACACTTGCCGACCGGTTGATCGAGGCGACTGGCGGCCTTGAAAACCGTGAAATGCAGGCGCAGGTGCTCGACTCCATGGATCTGGAGCGGGAACGCGGCATCACGATCAAGGCCCAGACCGTTCGCCTGTCCTACAAGGCGCAGGACGGCGAAACCTATGTGCTGAACCTGATCGACACCCCCGGCCACGTCGACTTCTCCTACGAAGTCAGCCGCAGCCTGGCGGCCTGCGAGGGCGCGCTGCTGGTGGTGGATGCCAGCCAGGGGGTCGAGGCGCAGACCCTGGCCAACGTCTATCTGGCCATCGAGAACGATCTCGACATCGTGCCGGTGCTCAACAAGATCGACCTGCCCGCCGCCGAGCCGGACCGGGTGAAGGAGCAGATCGAGGATGTGATCGGCATCGATGCCTCCAACGCGGTCATGATCTCCGCCAAGACCGGCCTGGGTATCCCGGACGTGCTGGAGGCGCTGGTGACCCGGCTGCCCGCACCGAAGGGGGAGCGTGACGCGCCGCTGAAGGCGCTGCTGGTGGACAGCTGGTACGACGCCTATCTGGGCGTCGTCGTGCTGGTGCGCATCATCGACGGTGCCATGCGGAAGGGATCGAAGATCCGCCTGATGTCGAGCGGTGCCACGCACCAGATCGACCGGGTCGGCATCTTCACGCCGAAGATGGCGACGGTGCCGGAACTGGGTCCGGGCGAGATCGGCTTCTTCACCGCCTCCATCAAGACCGTGGCGGAGACCGATGTCGGCGACACGGTGACCGACGAGGGCAAGCCCGCCGCCGCCCCGCTGGCCGGGTTCAAGCCGTCCATCCCCGTGGTGTTCTGCGGCCTGTTTCCCATTGACGCCAATGACTATCAGGACCTGCGCGACAGCCTGGCCAAGTTGCGGCTGAATGATTCCAGCTTCCATTTCGAGCCGGAGAGTTCGGCGGCGCTCGGCTTCGGCTTCCGCTGCGGCTTCCTGGGCCTGCTGCACATGGAGATCGTGCAGGAACGGCTGGAGCGCGAGTTCGATCTGGACCTGATCACCACGGCACCCAGCGTGGTCTACAAGCTGCACATGACGAACGGCACGCTGCAGGAACTGCACAATCCGGCCGACATGCCCGATCCGGTGAAGATCGACCGGATCGAGGAGCCGTGGATCAAGGCCACGGTGATGTGCCCCGACGAGTACCTGGGCTCGATCCTGAAGCTGTGCGAGGAGAAGCGCGGTATCCAGTCCAACCTGACCTACGTCGGCAACCGGGCCATGGTGGAATACGAACTGCCGCTGTCGGAAGTCGTCTTCGACTTCTACGACCGGCTGAAGTCCGTCAGCCGGGGCTATGCCAGTTTCGACTACGAGATCATCGGATACCGCGAGGGCGACCTTGTGAAGATGTCGATCATGGTCAATGCCGAACCGGTCGATGCGCTGGCCATGGTGGTCCACCGCAAGCGCGCCTACGAGCGCGGGCGGCAACTGGTGGAGCGGCTGAAGGACCTGATACCGCGCCAGATGTTCAAAATTCCGATCCAGGCCGCCATCGGCGGCTCCGTCATTGCCCGCGAGACCATCTCCGCCATGCGCAAGGACGTGACCGCCAAGTGCTACGGCGGCGACGTCACCCGCAAGAAGAAGCTGCTGGAGAAGCAGAAGGAAGGCAAGAAGCGGATGCGCACCTACGGCAAGGTCGACATCCCCCAGGAAGCCTTCCTTGCAGCGCTGCGGATGGGCGACGAGTAGTCCAGGAAAATCAGGTAGTTGCGGCCATCAGTTCGCGTGCTTCACCAACTGACCTGAGGCCGAGCGGACTTCCTCGCCGTCGACCACGCGGGTGAACTTCAATTTCATGCCGAGGGCGGAGAGGGTGCGGTCGTAGACCTGCAGGTCGGCCTTGCCGTCTTCCCTGACACCCAGGCTGTAGACGGTCAGGGTCTGTTCGGCGATGCGGGCCCAGTGCAGGGCCTGGCCGCTCATCGGATCGGCCTGCCTGTCTTCCCGCCAGACACCGGTGCGGGTTGGATCGGGGATGAACTCCACCGTTGCCTGCTTCAGCTCCTCTTTCGGTGCGTTCGGGTCACCGGCCTGGCGCAGTACCGTGGACCAGCGCAGCGTGAAGCCGCCGACAGCGAAGGGGCGGATCTCCACGTCCAGATCGCGTGCGGTCACCCGGAAGTGGGAACTGACCTCGCTCTCCGAGACCGCACTGCCTTTCCAGAGACCGTGGAACGCCTTGATGGACAGGTCCTGGGCCATGGCGGGGGAGGCGACCATGAGGGGAACCAGCACCGCCACCGCCGTCAGAACCCGTCCGAACATCCTGCGCATCATCTGCCGCTCCCCCATGTCAGATCACCCCGAGATCAGGGCCATTTCACCTCCGGCGGCAGACTCATCAGGATGGCTTCCGTGTTGCCGCCGGTCTTCAGTCCGAATGTCGTGCCGCGATCATAGAGCAGGTTGAACTCCACGTAACGTCCCCGCCGCACCAGCTGGTGCTCACGCTCCTCCGCCGTCCAGGGCTCGTTCATGTGGGCACGCACGATGGGCGCATAGGTGTCGATGAAACCCTGGCCCACATCGCGGGTGAAGGCGAAGTCGGCATCCCAGTCACCGCTGTCGTGGTGATCGTAGAAGATGCCACCGACACCGCGCGGCTCGTTGCGGTGCTTCAGGAAGAAGTACTCGTCGCACCACTTCTTGAATCTGGGATGATATTCCGGGTCGTGGGCATCGCATGCGGCCTTCATCCCGGCGTGGAAGGCTTCCGTGTCGGCGTCGTTCGGCACCATTGGTGTCAGGTCCGCGCCACCGCCGAACCAGCCGACGGAAGTGCGGATGTGGCGGGTGTTCATGTGAACGGCAGGTACGCGCGGGGAACGCATGTGGGCGACCAGCGAAACGCCGGAGGCCCAGAATCGCCCGCCTGATTCCTTCGCCCCCTGGATCTGGCCGACGAAATCATCGGAGAAGGTGCCGTCCACGGTGGAGATGTTCACGCCCACCTTCTCGAACACCCGGCCGCGCATCACCGACATGACGCCACCACCACCGCCCGGACGGTCCCAGGCAGTGCGCTCGAACCGGCCCGGTGGCAGGTCCGACATCTGGCCGGTCAGTTCATCCTCGATGGCCTCGAAGGTGGCGCAGATGTGGTCCCGCAGTTCCCTGAACCACGCACTGGCTGCGTCCTTGCGCTGCTGGTCGATCCCTGTGGTGTCACTCATGCCGTCCCCCTTTGCGTTCGATCCATGGCACCTGCCGAAGCGGTCTTCTGGCGCGCAATGAACGCCAGCACCTTGATCGAGGTCAATTGCCGGGTGCGATCCGGTCAGCGAATCTGTCGAATGGCCTCACCCAGTGCCATGGCTGCGGCTGTAACGACATTGAGCGAACGTGCGCCGCCTGCCATCGGAATCCGGATGCGGGCATCGGCAGTGTCGTGAACCGCATCGGGGACGCCCGAGCTTTCGCGCCCCATCAGCAGCACATCGTCGGGCTGAAACGCAAAGTCATGCAGGTCGGACGCTGCGCGCGTGGTCATCAGAACCAGTCTGCGGTCTGCCCGTGCCACCTGAAACGCCTGCCAGCCTGCATGCAGCGTGATGTCGGCGGCATCGGCGTAATCCATCGCCGTCCGGCGCAGATCACGGTCGTCCAGGGGGAAGGCGGCGGGACGAATCACATCAAGGCCGATGCCAAGACAGGCGCAAAGCCGGATCGCGGCACCGAGATTCTGTGGAATGTCCGGCTGAAACATGGCCAGGCGCATGGGTTTGTCCTTCTGCTGTAAGTGGATTATCCCTGCGTTTCGGGGGCTCTGACAGCGATGCGGCTCACTGTCGCAACAGAGTCCGTCTTCTGGACTTGGCCCGCCATTCCTGATTGTTACGGTACTTCCGGCATCGGTCGGGGGTCGCCGTGTGCGAGTCCGATGTGCAGTTGAATGAACAAGAGGGTTTGAGCCCATGAGTGCAGCTTCCCATGGGGGAGACGGCGGCGAGCGCCGTGACTTCCTGGTGATCACGGCTGGCGCGTTTGTCGGCGTCGGTGCCGTCGGACTGGTCTGGCCTTTCGTTGACCAGATGAATCCGTCTGCGGACGTGCTGGCCCTGTCATCGACGGAGGTCGATATCTCGGGGATCGAGCCGGGGCAGAGCGTGACGATCAGCTGGCGCGGCAAGCCGGTTTTCGTGCGCCGCCGCACCGAGGCAGAGATCGATGCCGCCCTGGCAGTCGACATGGACGATCTGCCGGATCCGCAGAACGACGCGGAACGCCACAAGGAAGGCAAGGCCGAATGGCTGGTGCTGGTGGGTATCTGCACCCACCTCGGCTGCGTGCCGCTCGG
>CAXBNO010000020.1:0-14537 GCA_963976775.1 uncultured Kordiimonadales bacterium | reverse complement strand
GTCTCCGCTGCGGCTGAGTTGACGGCCAGCCGCCCGATGTCGGGCGGATCGATCCCCTCCGGAGGCAATTTCGCCACGGCGCGCAAGCTCGAGCCGGAAATGGAGATGGAAACCGATCTCGACGCCGAGGAAGCGGTTGGCACCGTTGAAACCCAGCCGGTTGTCGACGATGTCGCTGATCACGAGATCTTCCAGAAGCCGACCGAGGAGAAGGGAAGGGCGAAGGCCGTGCCGGAAGGGACGTACGAGATTCCGTGCTATCCGTCGCGCTCTGCTCCGGAGCCACGGCATATACCGGCCTCAGAGAGCGGGCTGGATGATGGCTTCCTGGCACCGTCCGCCCAGACTGCCCGGACCATCGACGCCGCCCCGCCCGCACCTGTGACCCAGGCACCGGCGGAGGAAAAGCCGACGGGCGCGCGCCGGTTCCTGAACCGGCTGCGGGGCAAGTCCCGGCCCACCGATGAGGCCCAGTCCAATGCCCAGCCGAAGCGTCCGCTATTCCCGAACCGGGGCAGTGAACAGGCGTCCGAGGCCGAGCGGGCGGAGCCCATGCTTTCGGGTCTGTCCCTGCCGGAGGCGAAGCCGCGGAAACCGTCGGGTTCCGATGATGATCTGGACATTCCGGCCTTCCTGCGCAGGCAGGCGAACTGAGCGTTCGCAATGCCTGAAGGGAAGGGTAACAGTGGGTAACAAAGAGTGACTTGAGCGCTGTCAGGGCGATTCATATAACCCCTGACAGCGCCTTATCTTTCATTGATTCGTTTGTCTGGTTGACGGGTCGCGAAAGGGCGGGTGGATGCTGACCGGCACCGGGCCGGTGAGGAGAGCGGCATCGAACTCATCTGTCGGCGGGGAGCCGACCGTCCAGAGGGGACATCGCGTGAGCCTGCAACGGACCATCGCACGACGCGTCGAACGCCACGGAACAGCGCTGCACTCGGGGCTGGATGTGACGATTGCCTTTTCGCCTGCCGAGCCGGGAACCGGTGTTGTCTTCCGCCGCTCCGATATGGACGGTGCCGCTGCCCTGATTCCGGCGCGCCACGATCACGTCGTCGATACGCGACTCTGCACGGTCATTGCCAACGCCCATGGTGCCAGTGTGGCAACCATCGAACACGTCATGGCGGCCCTGTCCGGCAAGGGCGTGGACAATATCATCATTGATGTTTCAGGTGCCGAGACGCCTGTCATGGACGGCAGTGCCGGTCCGTTCGTCGAGATGATCCGTGAAGCCGGAATCGTTGAACAGAACGCGCCACGCCGTGTGCTGCGTGTGCTGAAGGAAGTGCGCGTCGGTGAAGGCGACTACTGGGCCCGCCTGACGCCTTCGGAAGAGTTCCGGCTGAGCTTCAACATCGCCTTCGACAATCCGCTGCTGGCCAGCCAGTCGACGCAGTTTCATCCCGACTTCGGCGATTTCGACGAGGACATCGCGCCCGCGCGGACGTTCTGCCTGTTCGAGGAGATCGAGAAGATGCGGTCCATGGGCCTCGCCCGTGGCGGCTCCCTCGACAATGCGGTCGTCGTCCGGGGTGACAAGGTCCTGAATCCGGAAGGCCTGCGTTTCGGTGACGAGAGCGTGCGGCACAAGCTGCTGGACGCCATCGGCGACCTGCGTACCGCAGGCTACCGGATCATTGGCCACTACCATGGTGAGCGGGCCGGTCATGCGCTGAACAACAGGCTGCTGCGCGCCCTGTTCGCGGACCCGACCGCCTATGTCATCGAAGACGCGGTCTCCACGGACTGGGACGACGTCCGCATTGCGGACGCCGCCGACTGAAAGGCTGCTGACCGTCAGGCCTGACGCCTGACCTCAGGATGCGCTTTCTGTCTCGCTGGCCTTTGGCCAGTAGGTACCGAAATTCCAGTACAGCCCCTCCAGGTCGCGGCAGGAGAATTCCCTGCTGCCATAGTCCGTGTCCTCGACCGGTCTCGGAACCTCCACACCTGATGCGATGACCCTGGCACAGAGGGCTTCTGCATCATCGACGGCGATATAGACGGATGTTCCGTCGCCTGCGGCAATACCTGGCTGCCCCACCGCCTCCCCGAATGCGTCATCGCGGGCGCTGCCGACCATGATCAGTGCGGAACCCAGGGCAAGCTGGGCATGGGCAATCCCGCCCCGGCCGTCCTCCACGACGAAATGGCGCCGGAAGCCGATCACCTCCACCAGCCAGTCGATCATGGCCGGGCAGTCGCGATAGCGACGGGTGAGGTAGATGCGTGGTGGTTCGATGCGTTCGTCGGCCATCTGCGGTCCTCCTGTTCAATGGTTCGGGCCAGCATGATGACAATTGCCCGGTCACACGGATTGAACAAATGTGACCGGCTCAGAGCCGGGCCGGTGTCGTGCCCGCCATACGCCCGAACTCCCGCGTCAGATGGGCCTGATCGGCATATCCGGCGTCATGCGCAATGGCGGCAACACTGTCCGAACCGTCCTGCAGGTGCTGCAGTGCGGTCTCGAACCTGACAATGCGGGCATAGGACTTGGGACCAATCCCGACCTCGGCGGAGAAGCGTCGGGTCAGATGCTCCCGGCTGATATCCAGTTGCTGCGCCAGTCCGCTGATCCGTGTCCGGCCGGCGCTTCTCTCGATCACCCGGATGGCCGCCACGACAGCGGCGCTCTGCCTCGGTCCTGGCAGGATGCGTTGGCGCAGGAACTGTTCCAGGATGCGGAACCGTTGCCGCCAGCTGCCGCTGAGTGCGAGCTTCTCTACAATGTCGTTGCCATCCTGCCCCAGCAGATCGGCCAGATTGACCACCTGACCCGTGATCTCCGTCAGCGGAATCCGGAAGAATGCGCGTGCGCCTGCAGGCGTGAAATCCACCTGGACACAATGCACCGGGCCGAGGGAGCGCACGACAGTGAAGCGGTCGATCAGACCGGCAGTGAACGTGTGATGGGCGGCCTCCGCGCCCGGCATGTGCCCGGCATGGATCAGATAGGGATCCGCGAAGTTGATGATCAGCGGCAGAAAGGTCGTGGCTGGCATCTGGTGCGTGAAAGGCGGCGCGGCCATATCGGCGAACCCGGCCCATCGGACCAGAAACGGTCGCAGGTCGGCAGGCAGTGGCGGGCAGGTGTCGTCGGCTGCTGGCTCATCGCGCATGTCCATGCGTGTATCATGACACCAATCGCGGGTCGGGTCAGCCTGTACGCTGGACGGCGGACCGGCGATGGCTATCGTTGCGGGAGAGAGAATCTTCACCCTGGGGAGGATGAACATCGTGCGACAGATCCCAACGACGCTGGCGGAAGTCGAGGAGGTCGAGCAGACCCCCTGGCAGGACAGGCTGATGGCGGAGAACGTCTATGCGGCCATCGCGAAATCGGCCAGCGCATGGCCCGACCGGCCTGCGATCCACTTCCTGGCGCACGGACAGCTGGATGACGAGCCTCAGACGATCCTGTACCGCGAGCTGCTGGCCCGCATCACGGCCACCGCGAACCTGCTGCGTGATCTCGGGATCGGCGATACGGATGTCGTGACCCTGCTGATGCCGATCATCCCGGAGACGCAGTATTTCCTCTGGGGTTCGGAAACAGCGGGCATTGCCAACCCGGTCAACCCGTTCCTGGAGGTCGATCATATCGTCGGCATCTGCAAGGCGGCGGGGACGAAGGTGCTGGTGGCCTGTGATCCATCCATCAGCCCCGATCCCTGGCCGAAGGCGGAGGCGGTGAAGGCGGCCCTGCCAGATATCACCCTGATCCGGGTCGGCGGACCGCCCGCAAGCACACCTGATGTCGTTTCCTACGAGGAAGCGATCGCGGGCGTCGCGGACGACCGGCTGACGTTCGACCGCGAGTTCCATCTGGATGATGTCGCCGCCTATTTCCACACCGGTGGCACCACCGGAGTGCCGAAGCTGGCACGACATACGCAGAAGGGCCTGATGCTGCACAGCTGGACCTTTGGCAACTGCATGCCGGACCCGACCGATTCAAGTCACGGGCCGCAGCACTATCCCCTGGGCATACCGCTGTTTCATGTCGGCGGTGGCACCTGCTACAGCCTGATGCCGTTCGTCTGGGGCCGGACGATCACCATGCTGGGGGCGGAGGGCTATCGCAACCCGAACTCCCTGCGGGATTTCTACGCCAATTGCGCGCGCCTCGGCTGGACCAAGATCCCCATCGTGCCGACGGTCTGGTCGATGCTGCTGCAGATGCCGGTGGGCGACCATGATCTCAGCCGGGTGCAGTTCGGTGGCGTCGGCGGCTCGACACTCTCCGTCGAGGTAGCCAATGCGGCGATGAAGAAGCTGGGCATTCCGCTGGTCGAGGGCTGGGGCATGACCGAAACCCACGGCTTTGCGACGATCAATCCCTATCTGGGTGACATTCGCGTCGGTTCGGTGGGGCTGCGACAGCCCTACATGCAGGTGCGCATCGTCGAACCGGACGGCAAGGGCGGTATCGCGCGGGATTGTGGCACGGACGAGATCGGTCTGGTGGTGGTGCGGGGGCCGCAGGTCTTCGGCGGCTACCTCGATGAGGTCCATGACGCGAAGGCCTGGCTGGACGGGGACCGCCACTCCGGCTGGTTCGACACCGGCGACCTGGGGCGGCTGGACGCGGATGGCTACGTCTGGCTGACGGGACGGGCCAAGGACCTGATCATCCGCGGCGGTCACAATATCGACCCGGCAACCATCGAGGACGTGCTGTACCAGCATCCGGCCGTGGAACTGGCGGCAGCGGTCGGGCGCCCGGACAAGCGCGTTGGCGAGATTCCCGTCGCCTATGTCCAGTTCGGCGTCGGCAGGAGCGAGACCGAGGACAATCTGAAGGCCTTCGTCGCGGAGCGCATTCCGGAGCGTGCCGCGAACCCGGTCGAGATCATCGCGATGACCGAGATGCCACTGACCGGTGTCGGCAAGATCTTCAAGCCGCAACTGCGGCTGGACGCGGCGCGACGGGTCTACGAGCGGGAGTTCGCGCCGCTGGCGAAGGAGATGCAGGTCGGGATCGCCATCGACGTCCGCACCGACAAGCTACACGGCACGCTGGCAACCGCGACCATATCCGGCGCGGGCGACAGGCAGGCCGCCGCCGCGAAGGTGCGGGAAGCCATGGGTGCCTACGAGATCCGCGCCGAGGTCACTGTCGCCGACGACTGAATTGCAGCGTGCGTCGCGAACGAAACAGCCAGTGTTCGCGACGGAGCATTCCGCGCTGACCACAATGGGCCGATCATCGCCTGATCATGGATCGGGAGGAAGCGATGGACAGCCCGCGTGGACGCAATCTTTTCGATGACAGCCTGATCGCCGCCCTGCGTCATGTGGCGGACCGCAGCAATACCACTGCGGCCCTGCCCAATGAGGCCTATACCGACGCGCGGACGCTGGCGGCGGAAGCGGATGCCGTGCTGCGGCGGGCATGGATCGGCATCGCGTTCGAGGCGGATGTTCCCGGACCCGGCACGGTCTTTCCCGTCGATCTGACCGATACGCCCTTGCTGCTTGTGCGCGACCGGGCAGGCGCGGTGCGCGTCTTTCACAATGTCTGTCGCCATCGCGGCATGAAGCTGGTGGTGGAACCGGGTCGCACGGGCCGCGTGATCCGCTGCCCCTATCATTCCTGGTGCTACAGGCTGGACGGCAGCCTTGACCGCACGCCGCATGTTGGTGGCGTGGGGCATGACACCCATCCGGACCTGGACCCGACGAAGCTCGGCCTGATCGAAGTAAGGTCGGCTGTCTGGTTCGGCACGGTCTTCGTTGACCTGTCCGGAAAGGCCCCTGCCTTCGATGCGGCCATGTCCGGTCTGCAGGCGCGCTGGTCCGCGTTTGGCGGTGCGGATTTCCGCAGCGGCGGGGGCGACAGCACCTTCGACATGGTGCTGAACGCCAACTGGAAGCTGGCAGTCGAGAACTATCTGGAAAGCTATCACCTGCCATCCGTGCATCCCGCCCTCAACAGCTACTCCCGTATCGAGGATCATGAATTGCTGGTGGGTGACGACGGTTTTGCCGGACAGATCAGCCTGGTCTATCGCCCGGTGCTGGATGTCGAAGGACTGGGGTTTCCGAAGGTCGCGGGGCTGAGCGAATACTGGGAGACCCGTGGCGAATACATTGCGCTCTATCCCAACCTGCTGCTGGGCCTGCATTCGGATCACTGGTTCACGATCCTGCTGCTGCCCGACGGGCCGGAGCGGACGCAGGAGCGAATCCGCATTGGATACTTCTCCGACGATGCCGCCACCGGGGTCGACCATGCGGCACTGCGTGAGGCCAATCCCCGCCTCTGGCAGGTGGTGTTCGGAGAAGACATCGCCCCTGTCGAACGCATGCAGGCGGGGCGGCATTCACCGGCGTTCGACGGTGGTGTGCTGACGCCGGTGCTGGAGACCACGACGCGCGACTTTCACGCCTGGATGGCCGACCGGTTGCTGAACCACTGAGCGTCCGGCGCGCGTTGCGCTGCCCTGCCGCATGACGGGCATGATCGTATTTGTTCCCTGTCCCCCTTTGCCGATGTGATATGATGCAGTTACATTAAACTGCAATGGGCACGGAAATCAGGTGCCTGCTTTCCTGGGGAGGAGGGCGCTATGGCCGAAAGCATGACGGTTACACCGCTGACACCGATCATCGGTGCCGAAGTCGGCGGGGTCGATCTGGCCCGCATCGACGATGACGGGTTCACGGCACTCAGGAAGGCATTTCTGGATCACAGCGTGCTGTTCTTCCGGGATCAGGACATCAGCATCGACGCCCACAAGGCGTTCGGTCGCCGGTTTGGTGACCTGCACATTCATCCGGCCGCCAACGACTACAACGACGGGGTGAAGGATCATCCCGAGATCCTTGTCATCCATGCCGACGAGAAGACGACGCGGACGGCGGGCGACAGCTGGCATTCGGATGTTTCCTGCGACGCCGAGCCGCCGATGATGAGCATCCTGCGCCTGCACACGCTGCCGCCGCTGGGCGGCGACACGCTTTTCGCCAGCATGTATGCGGCCTATGACGCGCTTTCGGAACCGATGAAGCAGTTGCTCGGCGGCCTGACCGCCACCCATGACGGTGGCCCCAACTATCGCGACCGGGCCGGGCGGCAGGGTGTCGATACCTCCACCAAGGCCTACCCGGCTGCTTCGCACCCCATCGTGCGTACCCATCCGGAGACAGGCCGCAAGGCGCTGTATGTCAATCGGGCCTTCACCACGCATGTTGACGGCATTCCGCGTGACGAAGGCAATGCGATCCTGGGTTTCCTGTTCAACCACATCGAGAAGGCGCAGTTCCAGTGCCGGTTCCGCTGGCAGCCGAATTCGATCGCCATGTGGGACAACCGCTGTACCCTGCACCATGCGATGTGGGACTATTTTCCCAATGTCCGGTCCGGTTTCCGGGTCACGGTCAAGGGCGACCGGCCCGTCTGACGGGCACAATTACCGTGCCGGCACGTCGTCGGTCCGGCGTTCCAGAAGGAGCAGCAGCATGAATGACATGAGCACAGGCTACGCCATCCTGGATGTGCGTCGGACGTCGCCCAACATCGGGGCGGAGGTTCGTGGTGTCGATCTGGCCAATGGGCTGACGGCGAAGGAATTTGCCGAGGTCGAGCGGGCCTTTCACGAACATCAGGTCATCTTCTTCAAGGACCAGTCGCGGATCGCGCCGGACGTGCAGGTGGAGATCGGGAAGATGTTCGGCCCGCTGCATTTCCATCCTGCCGCGCCGCATCTGGAAGGCTATCCGCCGATTTTCGTCATTCATGCGCACAAAGATTCGAAGGTCGCCAATGGCGAGGGCTGGCACACGGATGTCTCCTGCGATACGGAGCCGCCTCTGGGCACCATGCTGCAGATGCACATCCTGCCAAGCGCCGGCGGCGACACGATGTTTGCCAGCATGTACGGCGCCTATGACACGCTGTCGCCTGCCATGCAGTCCTTTCTCGAAGGACTGACGGCCACCCATGAGTCGGAACACATCTATCGCGGTCGCTACTCCGACCGGGGTGTCGATGATGCCGACAAGGTCTATCCGTCTGCGGTGCATCCGGTGGTCCGGACCCATCCGGCAACCGGACGAAAGGCGCTGTATGTCAACGGCGGCTTCACGACGCGGATCAATGAACTGTCGAAGGCGGAAAGCCGCAACCTGCTCGGTTTCCTGTTCCGGCACATGGAGGAGCAACTGATGGTGACGCGGTTCCGCTGGTCAGAGAATGACGTGGCGCTGTGGGACAACCGCTGCGTCCAGCACCGCGCTCTCTGGGACTACTGGCCGGAGGAGCGCAAGGGCCACCGTGTCACGATCAAGGGCGACAGGCCCTACTTCAAGCCCTGACACGGCAGGACCGGCAAGGCACGACACAAGAACAGAAACAGGCGTCCGCGACTGGCAGGATGCAGGAAAGCAAGGGGAGAGAGCTTATGAAGGGATTGATCAGGGGGGCGGTGCTCGCCACGACGATTGCGCTGGCGGCAGGGACGGCAGGCGCCGAGGAAATGGTGGCGAAGTTCTCCACCCATTGGGGGCCGCAGCATCCGGCGTCCGTTCAGGCGATCAAGTTCATCGACCGGGTCAATGAGCGGCTGAAGGGCAAGCTCCGCATCGACGTGTTTCCGGCAGGGCAGCTGTTCGGCATCCGCGAGATCATGGGCGCACTGGCCTCCGGCTCCGTCGAACTGGGGGCGGTCGTCGGCATCGTCAGCTTCCCGCCGATCAACCGCAACTACAACGTGACGGCATTTCCCGGATACTTCTCCAGCTTCGAGGAGCAGCGTGGCTTCTTCGAGACCGATCCGAAGGGCAAGGAGGTCTGGAACGATATCCTGACCCGCACCCGCACCGCGGTGCTGGCCTACAATCCGGTCGGCCCCGCCGCGATCTATTCGTCGGCCAGCAAGCTGGAAACCGTTTTCTCCATGGCCGGGCTGAAGGCACGCGTTCTGACGAATGCCGATCGCGCCCGCTGGGACGCGCTGGATGTCGGCAAGATGGTCTCCATGCCGACACGGGAGGTATATACCGGCCTGCAGAACGGCACCATCGACACGGTCTCGACCGTCCCGGGTGCCATCAAGGCCTACAGTTGGTGGGAGCATCTGAACGCGGTGCAGCTGCCCTGGATCTCCTTCGCGGATGCCTACATCATGGCCAATCAGGCCTGGATGGACCGGCTGCCGGAAGACGTGAGGCAGGTGCTGGCCGAGGAAGGTGCCCGTTTGAGCAAGGAAGCCACCGCCGACATCATGCAGGCCTCCAACGCCGTGCATGAGGAGTTTGCCGCCGAGCATGGCGCGACAATCTCCGTGCTGGAAGGGGCCGAGCTTGCCAAGCTTCGCGCGCTTGAGGCGGAAAAGGTCGAGCCGCTGCTGGCGGAAGAGGTTGATGCCGACGTCTTCGCCGCCCTGAAGGCCTATGCGGCGCGGAACTAGGCTGGTAGCCGCCATCACGTTCCCGCGGAGTGCGGGGGCGTGAGGCTGCTGCTCGGCGCCTATCGGCTGCTCTACGGCACCAATTCGCTGATCCAGCGGATTGCCCTGGGGCTTGGCATGGCCATTGTTGCCTTTGCCGTGCTGTCGCTGTTCGCGGCGGCGGTGGAGCGGCATGTCACCGGGCGCGGCTATGCCTGGATGAATGACCTGCCACCCTTCCTGCTGCCGTGGTGCGTCTTCCCGCTGATGGGGGTCCTGCTGCGCAGCGGCCGCCATATCTCCGTGGATGTTGCGCCTACCCTGCTGCCCGCCCGTCAGGCGCAGGTGCTGCGCCTGATCGTCGGACTGATCGCGTTCGTTTCCGGCGTCTATTTCTGCAACGCGGGGATCGAGGCGACCAGCTTTTTCCGGATGCTGGGTGAGGTCACCGAAACCGAGATCCAGTTTCCGTTCTGGTTCCTGTACGCCGCCTTTCCCACCGGCTTCGCCATCCTGGCGCTGTTTGCGCTCGAGATCGTGCTGCGGGAGGTTCTGGCGCTGATCGGCGCGTTGCCGGCCGACGAGGCAAGACCGTCATGATTGCACCCGCCGCCTTTCTGGCTCTGGTCCTGCTGATCCTGTCAGTGCCGATCTTCCTGGTCTTCGGTATCGGCTCCAGCCTCGTGGCGACGCTGGAACTGCACCAGCCGTTCACGACGCTGCTGCAGGTCTCGTTCGGTGCTGTGACGAAGCATGTGCTGCTCTCGATCCCGCTGTTCATCTTTGCCGGACTGGTCATGCTGCAGGCGGGCGTGGCGCGGCGGCTGGTCCATCTTTCGGTGACACTGGTCGGTCATCTGCCGGGGGGGCTCGGCATCGCCATGGTACTGGCCATGGGGTTCTTCGCCGCCTTCTGCGGTTCCATCCTGGCCGCGATCACGGCGGTCGGCTCGATCCTGATGCCGATCATGGTGGAGCGTGGCTACACCAAGAGCTTCGTCGTGGTGCTGGCCGCGACCGCGGGCCTGCTGGAGGCACTGATACCACCGTCGAACGGGGCCATCATCTTCAGCGCGCTGACCAATGTGCCGGTGTCGAAGACCTTTGCCGCCGGAATCCTGCCGGGCTTTGTCTTCATGGCGCTGCTGATCATCTATGTCATGTGGGCCTGTCGCCGCATGGAGCGCGATGCGCGCGCCAACTGGCGGGAGAGGAGAGTGGCCTTCGTTGCCGCGATCCCGGGCCTGATGACACCCCTGATCATTCTGGGCGGCATCTATTCCGGCCTGCTGACCCCTTCCGAATCCGCGTCCGTCGCCGCATTCTGGGCCGTGATCGTCGGTTTTCTGATCCACCGGGAACTGACGGTGCGCGGGATACTGGAGGCGCTGAAGGCCACCGCGATCATGACCACGGTGATCTTCTCCATCATCGCGATGGCGACGTTCCTGTCGGTGATCCTGACCTTCACGCGGGCACCGCAGGACCTCGTCACCTTCTTCATCGAGTTCGGCGCAACGCCCCTGACGTTCCTGATCATGGTGGGCGTGATCTGTCTGCTGCTCGGTACCTTCCTGGAGGTGGTGCCGGTGATCTACCTGACGATCCCGGTGTTCATCGCCATCATCGACCACCTGGGCATCGACATCCTCCACTTCTACGTCGTGTTCGGTGCCTTCGTCGGTCTGGGGCTGCTGACGCCACCGGTCTGCGTCGGGGTCTACACGGCTGCGGCCGTGATCGACGAGGCACCGGACCGGGCATTCCGGGCCGTTCCGGCCTTCGTCATGGTCGGCCTGATCTACGCCGCGCTGATGATCGCCTTCCCCATCGTCGCGACCTGGCTGCCATCGATGATCTGAAACGGCGGGCGTGCGCTCACAGGTCGGCGGGGGCCTCCAGGCCGGAGGCGGTCAGCTGTTCGACCAGGGAGACCTTGAGACGCTCCAGCCCCTCTGCCGTTGTCGCCTCGCAGCGGGCGACCAGGACAGGTTGGGTGTTGGAGGCACGCAGCAGCCACCAGCCGTCGTCGTTCATCACCCGGGCACCGTCGATGTCGGAGAACACGGTACCGGCGGCACGCAGGCGCGCCACCACTTCCTCGATCACCGAGAACTTGCGTTCATCGGCACAACTGAAGCGCAGTTCCGGCGTGTTGAGCAGGGCGGGCATGGCCTTGCGCATTTCCGCGACGGACTGGTCCGCATTGGCCAGCATGTCCAGGAACCGCACGCCCACATACAGTGCATCGTCGAAGCCATACCACCTGTCGGCATAGAAGATATGGCCGGACATCTCCCCGGCGAGCGGGCATTTCAGCTCCGCCATCTTGGCCTTGATCAGGGAATGGCCGCTGCGGAACATCAGCGGCACGCCGCCGGCTTCCTGAATGCCGTCGAACAGGATCTGGCTCGACTTCACATCCGCGATGATGGTTGCCCCCGGATGGTCCACCAGCACGGCCCGCGCCAGCAACAGCATGATCTGGTCGCCGTAGAGCATGACACCGTCGCCGTCGACGACGCCGATCCGGTCACCATCGCCGTCGAAGCCGATGCCGAAGTCCGCGCCGATCCCGCGTACCGCGCTGGCCAGTTGCTCCATGTTGGCGGGCACGGTGGGGTCGGGGTGGTGGTTGGGGAAGGTGCCGTCCACTTCCTCGCAGATCAGCATGTGCCGACCGGGCAGGCGACGCACCAGGTCGTTGATGACCGCGCCGGCGGCACCATTGCCGCAGTCCCAGACCACGGAGAATTCACGGGTTGAGCCATAGGCGGCGGCGACTGCCTCCGTATAGGCGTCGGTGATGTCGCGCCGGGTTTCCGTGCCCGCGCCCGTGGCGAAGTCACCGGCGGCGGCGATCCTGCCCAGGTCCTGAATGTCGTCGCCAAAGAATGCCTTGCCCGACAGCATCATCTTGCAACCATTCATGTCCGGCGGATTGTGCGAGCCGGTGATCATCATTCCCGCATCGGCAGGCAGATGATAGGTGGCGAAATACAGCATCGGCGTCGGCCCCAGGCCGATGTCGGTCACATTGCAGCCGGCACTCCGCAACCCCTCGCTCAGCGCCGCCGACAGTGACGGTGAACTGATGCGCCCGTCCCTGCCGATGGCCACATGGCGGCCCCCTTCGCGCATCACGCGGGTGCCGAAGGCCGCCCCGAGGGCGCGCGCATCGTCCTCGGTCAGGGTCTCGCCATAGGTGCCGCGCACGTCATATTCGCGCAGCACGGTCGGATGGAACGCATGGGCCTGCATCGTCTGACTCTCCCTCAATCGACGGTCCTGCGACCGATGCTGACATAGCGCATGCCGGCGTTCCGCATCTCGTCCAGGGCATAGATGTTGCGCAGGTCGATCATCAGTGGCTCGGACAGCAACCCCTTGACCCGGTCGAGGTCCAGCGCGCGGTAGGCGTTCCATTCCGTCAGGATCGTGGCACCGTCCGCACCTTTCATCGCATCGTAGGCATCATCGCACCAGGTGATACCGGGCAGTATCCTCGCAGCCTCTTTCATACCCTCCGGGTCGTGGGCGCGCAGGCTGGCACCGGCCTGCTGCAGCGCGGGCAGGATGTCCAGGCTGGGGCTTTCGCGCATGTCGTCCGTGTTCGGCTTGAAGGTCACGCCCAGCACGGCGATTGTCTTGCCTGAGACATCGCCGCCAAAGGCATCGATGATCTTCTGGGCCATGGCCCGCTTGCGGTCCTCGTTCACCTGATCGACGGCCTCGATGATGCGCAGGGGACTGCCGTTCTGCTCCGCAGTCGCGATCAGGGCGCGGATGTCCTTCGGGAAGCAGGATCCGCCGTAACCCGGCCCCGCATGCAGGAACAGGCTGCCGATGCGCTTGTCCAGGCCGATCCCGCGCGCCACCGCCTGCACGTCACCACCCACTTGCTCGCACAGGCTCGCGATCTCGTTGATGAAGGTGATCTTGGTGGCCAGGAAGCAGTTGGCTGCGTACTTGATCAGCTCCGATGTCTCCAGCGTGGTGAAGACCATCGGGGTCTCGTTCAGGAACAGCGGCCGGTAGAGATCGCGCATGACCTGCTCCGCCTTCTCCGACCCGACGCCGCAGACGATGCGGTTCGGGTGCATGAAATCCTCGATCGCGGCGCCTTCGCGCAGGAACTCCGGGTTGGAGACGACGTCGAACTCGGCAGTCGGATTGGCCTTGGCCAGGATCCGTTTCACTTCCGCTCCGGTACCGACCGGAACCGTCGACTTGGTGACCACGACCGTATAGCCGGAGACGGCATTGGCGACCTCTTCCGCTGCGCCGTAGACATAGCTGAGGTCGGCATCGCCCGCGCCGCGGCGGCTGGGTGTGCCCACCGCGATGAACACCGCGTCGATATCCGCGACCGCCGTCTTCAGGTCGGTGGTGAAGCGCAGCCGTCCGGCCTCCACGTTGCGGGCGACCAGATTGTCGAGGCCGGGTTCGAAGATCGGCATCACACCGTCCAGCAGGCGCGCGATCTTGTCGGCGTCCTTGTCGACGCAGATCACGTCGTGGCCGAACTCGGAAAAGCAGGCCCCGGAGACCAGGCCGACGTAGCCCGTGCCGATCATTGCAACTTTCATGTGGATCTACCTTTCGGCGTACCTGGCGGTCAGAGCGTTCTTGCGAGGGCACGGATATGGTCGGCAACGTCCGCTCCCATATCCTCCCGTGCCAGGGCGTAGGCGATGGTCGCCTGAATGAAACCGACCTTGTCGCCGCAGTCATAGCGAACGCCTTCGAAGCGATAGCCGTAGAACGGCTGCTTGCCGATCAGCCGCGCGAGGGAGTCGGTCAACTGGATCTCGTTGCCCGCACCGGGGTCCTGGCTCTCCAGCAGGCCGAAGATCTCCGGCTGCAGGATATAGCGCCCGATGACGGCCATGGTGGAGGGGGCGACATCCGGTGCCGGTTTCTCGACCAGGCCCAGCACCTCTGCCAGATCGCCCGTGATCTTGCCGGGGGAGACGATGCCATAGCGGTTGGTATGCTCCGGCGGGACATCCATGACAGCGATCATGTTGCCGCCGCGCCGGTCATGTGCCGCCACCATCTGCTGCAGGCACGGAACATCGGACAGGATCAGGTCATCGGCGAGCAGCACGGCGAAGGGTTCGTTGCCCACCAGGT
>CAXBNO010000019.1:0-14837 GCA_963976775.1 uncultured Kordiimonadales bacterium | reverse complement strand
GCCACGGTGCCGGGAAAGAACTTTTCCTGATGCAGGCGGATGGTGCCATAGGCGCCATTGTTGGAGACGAAGATCTTGATCGGCACCCGCCGCGAGATGGCCGTGGCGATTTCGTTGCCCGTCATCATCGCGCCGCCGTCCCCCAGAAAGGTGACGATCTGGCGATCCGGTTCCCGCAGGCCGGCGGCGGCGGCGGCGGGCACACCCATGCCCATGGCACCGGAGACGGCGCCGATCATGATCTGCCGTCCGTTCAGGCGCAGGTGGCGGTGCACCCAGCTGGAGAAGTTGCCCGCGTCGGTCACCAGTATGGCGTCGTCGGCCAGGTGTGGGCGCAGCGCCTCGATCACCAGGCCGAAGTTGACCCCGTCCTCTGCCGGTTCCGGCGCGCCGCCCATCAGGCGGTCGACATAGGCCTTCAGCCGCCCGAGCCAGTCGGAGCGGTCGCGCGCGGGCGGTGCCGCATCGGTCAGGGCATCCAGGAATGCCGCAGGATCGACGGTCAGCCCGACGTCCGCCGCAAAGACCCGGCCAACCACATTGGCGTCCGGGTAGACATGCACCAGCGGCTGCTTCGGCGGGATTGAGGGGAAGACGTAACCCTGCGTCGTGGTATCCCCGAGGCGGGTGCCGATGGCGAGGATCAGGTCTGCTTCCGACAGCAGGTCCACCTGCGGCTTCGGGATGTTGAAGCCCAGATACCCGGCATAGAGCGGGTTGTCGTTGGGGAAGATGTCCTGGCGCTTGAAACTGGTGACGACCGGGATCTGCAGGGCGTTCGCGGCACGCAGCATGGCCGCCCGCCCGCGTTCGCCATCGACCTGGCCCCCGGCAATGACTATCGGTCTCTCCGCCTTGCCCAGCATCTCCGCGACACGCGCCACATCGGCGTCCGCTGCCCGGGTCAGCGGCACCGGCATCGGATCCAGCGGTGTGTTGGTGACCTGGTCGAACTGCATGTCCTCCGGCAGCACGATGACCACGGGGCCGGGCGTGCCGGAGCTGGCGATCTGCCAGGCACGGGCCACGATCTCCGGAATCCGCTCACCGTCCATGATGGTCCAGACAGCCTTCGCCATGCCGCCGAACATGCGGGAGTAATCGACTTCCTGGAACGCGCCGCGCCCGATCTCGTCGCGGGCGACCTGACCGATGAACAGCACCAGCGGCACCGCATCCTGCTCCGCCGTGTGCACGGCGATGGAGGCATTGGTGGCACCGGGGCCGCGGCTGACGAAGGCCACACCGGGGCGGCCCGTCAGCTTGGCGTCGGCGACTGCCATGAATCCGTTCCAGGCAGGCGACGAGCAGTTCGGCCGCGCTGGTCATGATGCGGTTGCCCCCCGTCGATTGAGCGTCACGGCAACAAACAGCGCCGGGATCAGCAGGAGCAGGGCGGCGATCACCAGTTCCACATGGGTGAAGCCGGTCAGCTTGCCCCCGGGTGCCAGGAACAGGATCGCTGCAATGCCCACTGCTGCCCTGATCGGCCATTGCAACGCGCCGCCGTTGGTCAATCGCCCGATCCCGATCAGATAACCCTGCAGGGCAGAGGCCATCAGGATGACGCCGATGATTGCCGTGACGGTCACGGTCAGCACCTGCGACACGGTTCCCTGCATGATCAGGCCGGGGTTCAGCACGAAGAAGAACGGGATGAAGTAGATCACCGAGCCGAGGCGCATGGCCTCGAACCCCGTTCGCATCGGGTTTGACCCGGCCAGACTGGCCGCCGCGAAGGCTCCAAGTGCGACCGGTGGCGTGATGAAGCTGAGCATGCCCCAGTAGAGCATGAACATGTGCACAGCCATCGGGTTGAGACCGGACTGGGTCAGCGCGGGTGCCAGGGTGATCGCCAGGATGATGTAGGCGACCGTGACGGTGACACCGATGCCCATGATGAAGCTGGCCAGCGCCCCCATGATCAGCAGCAGGATCACGTTGCCGTCCGCCAGGGCGAGCAGTTCACTGGCGAGGGTCGAGACCTTGCCGGTGAGCGACAGGGCACCGACGATCATGCCGATACCGGCCAGGATGGCCGCCAGTTCGGCAAACAGCCGCCCGACCCCGATGATGAAGGTGGCGACATTGGCCATCTTCCAGCGGGTGCTGGCATTGATCTGGTTGATCGCGATCAGCAGTGCCGTGGCGTAGTAGGGGGCCAGTGCCTCCCGCTGCAGGTAGAGCAGCATGAAGACCAGCAGAGCGAAGACGAAGACGTAATGCCAGCCCTCGCGCAGCGTCTCGCTGACCCGGGGCATCTCGACCTTGGGCAGCCCCTTCAGGCCCATGCGCGCGGCATAGGAATCGATCTGCATGAACAGGCCGAAGAAGTAGAGGAAGGACGGGATCGTCGCCGCGATGATGATCTCCGAATAGGGCACGTTCAGATAGATCGCCATGATGAAGGCGGTCGCGCCCATGATCGGCGGCATCAGCACACCACCGGTGGAGGCACAGGCCTCCACGCCCGCCGCGTAATGCGGCTTGAACCCGGTCCGCTTCATGGCCGGGATCGACAGGGCACCGGTGGTCATCACATTGGTGATGACGCTGCCGCTCATCGACCCCATCAGGCCCGAGGAAAAGATCGCGACCTTGGCCGGGCCGCCGCGCACATGTCCCAGCAGGGCAAAGGCCAGGTCCAGGAAGAACTTGCCACCGCCGGTATGCTGCAGCGCCACACCGAACATCAGAAAGCCGATGACAAGGTTGGCGAAGGCACGGAACGGAATGCCGAGGATCGATTCGGACGATACGGCGTGATAGGCGAAGGTGATGCCGAAGGGCTCGTTCTCGAAGGTCTCGAGCGGGTCCGGCAGGAATTCGCCATAGGTGGGGTAGAGCGACAGGACCAGCACGATCAGGAAGACGATCAGCCCTGCAGAGCGGCGCGTCGCCTCCAGCACCAGAAGCCAGAGGAGGCCACCGGCAATCTGGATATGCGCCGGTGCGCCATACTCCCAGCCCAGGTTCACGATGTCCCGGGCGTAATAGAACAGATAGGCGTTGACGCCGATGGCGGCGGCAATCAGCAACAGGTCAACCCCGAACAGCGCGCGGTCAAGACCGGTTTCGGCACCGGGACGCGTCGGCCTGATCGGAAAGACCAGCAGGCACAGCGGCAGCAGCAGCGCCAGCAGTGCGAAATAGTACTGTGTGTCAATCGGCACGTAGCCGAACGTATGGCCCAGATTGAACAGCTTGTAGATCGACATCGACACGGTCAGCACCGTGACGATCATCAGCAGGGCACGCCAGAACGGCGAAAGTGGCCGATACCGGAACTCGGTATCGGCCACTGCCATGTTCTGGCCGGCGGATCCGGTGGGGCCCATGTCGGGTCCCGCCGGGGTATCACCAGCAGTCTGGTTCACGAAGGACCAGCCTTAGTTGAAGACGACGGGCATGCCGGCGTCCGTCAGGGCCTTGGCCCGCAGCGGCAGCCACTTGGCGGAGATGTCTTCCGGGCTCATGCCGGAAATGTCACCCAGCGACTTCCAGGTATCCATGATGATCTGCTGACGCTTGATCAGCATTTCATTGTTGGCCTGTGCCTCATCGGTCCAGATACCGGCTTCCTTGAAGTAACGCACGGTGCCTTCATGGTACGGCATGCCCCAGACAACCGTCTGGTTGGCCAGCGCCCAGCCTTCGCCACCCGGTGCGGCACCCTTGTACTTGTCGAACTGGTCGACGATCGCCTTGGTCAGGGCATAGACCTCATCGGCGTCCTGGCTGCTGTTGGTCACCAGGATCGGATAGGGATAGACGTAACCGGGGAACGGCTTTTCGGCCGAGATGTCTGCACCCTGGGTCGCGACATGCTTCAGGGCTACCGGATGAGCCTCGTTCAGGCGTTTCCAGCCGGCAGCGTCGTCGGCAGGCAGCGGCGGCCAGTGAATGCCACGCGGGCTGGCTGCCAGCCGCTGTGCATGCGGGGTGATGGTGGACATGAAGGCGGCATCGGACTGGCCATTGATGATCGCGTCGATCGATGCCTTGAAGCCGGAGACCTCTACCTTCTGCACATCGTCCCAGGTCAGACCGGCAAAGGCCATGTTGGCCGCGGCATTCCAGTTCAGGGCGTCACCGCCGACAACATAGGAAACGCGCTTGCCCTTCAGGTCCGCCATGGTCTTGATCCCGGCATCCTTGGCGGTGGCCAGGCCCAGATTGTTGGCACCGACAGCGGTCAGGACGACGCGCAGCGGCTGCGGCCCCCACTCACCGGAGGCAAACAGGAACGTACCTTCCTGGCCGAAATAGGCAGCGATGCCACAGGCGCAGTAATCCGCCTTGCCGTCGCGCAGCGGTGCCATGCGGGACACGTCGTTCTTGCCGGGAATGACGCGCATCTTGGTGCCATAGGCTTCGCTGAGCGCGTTGCCGATGGCAACGGACTGGGCATAGCCGGAGGCAGTGGTGCCATAGGCCGTCCAGGTCATCTTCTCCGGCAGGCCGTCAGCCGCCATTGCGGCGGACGCGGCAAAGGTCAACGCACCGGCAAGGGCCGCTGCTTTCACATAGGTCTTCATATAATCCTCCCTGTCACGGCCAGTCCGGAGAACCCATTTTCTGGTCCGGCCAACCTGCGGCGCATATTGACGACTGCCGCCCGCATTGAAAAGCCCTATCGCAATGGCTTTGGCAACCTGGAGGGCATATTTTCTCAGGACAGCGCGTCATGCGAGTATGATGGAGGACGCGGGGCTGGGCAATGTCGCTTCGTGACTGGTATGTTCCGGTTGCGACGTGGCGGAATTCGCCACAGGAAATGATCACAGGAGCGGTTCGTGGGAACAGCAGGCGCAATGGTGCGTCCCGTTTGGCGGTTTGCGCAGGCCATCGTGCTGCTTGCGCTGCTCGTGCTGGTGCCGCGCCAGGCCGAAGCGCAGTCCGGACCGGTCTGCGAACTGGATCGTCCGCTGGTGCTGGCGGACCTGCCCTGGGCGTCGAATGCCTTTCACGTGGCGGTCGTCCGGCGCATCGTCGAGACCGGGTTTGGCTGCACCACCGACGTTCGCGAAGGCGCGACACTGCCCCTCTTCAATGCAATGAAGGCCGGCAGGCTGGATGTGACCATGGAGGTCTGGAAGACCAACTTTCCGGACCAGTGGGCGAACGCGGTGCAGGCGGGCAAGGTCGTGGAACTGGGCATCAACTTCGATGATGCGACCCAGGGCTGGTACGTGCCGGCCTGGCTTGTGCAGGGGGCGGATGCCCCGGCACCGGACCTGAAGCAGGTTTCGGACCTGCCCCGCCACAAGGATCTGTTCAGCGATCCCGAGCAGCGGCACAGGGGGCGGTTCTACAATTGCAGTCTCGGCTGGTCGTGCGAAGCCGTGAACACGCGCAAGCTGCACGCCTATGGTCTGGACGATGCCTTCACCAATTTCCGGCCCGCGAGCGGGGATACCCTGGCCCAGGCCATCGGCGAGAACTACCGGCGCAAGCGGCCCTTCCTCGCCTACTACTGGGCGCCGACCTGGGTGCTGGGCACCTATGATCTGGTCCGGCTGGATGAACCGGCGCACGATCCGGAGATATGGCAGGCGATGATGTCGAGCCGGAGGCCGGAGCACGCGACCGCCTATCCGCGATCGCCTGTCAGCGTGGGTGTGCAGGCCGGACTGATGGCGGAAGCGCCTTCGCTGGTGGCCTTTCTGCAGCGCTATCGCACCAGCAGCGCGCTGATCTCCGAGGTGCTGGCGCATCAGCGGCTCTACGGCAAGACAGCGGCCGAGACGGCGGACTGGTTCCTGCGCCGACAGCCCCGGATCTGGACCGGTTGGGTGCCGGAGGCCGTGGCTGCACGGGTGCTGGCGGCGATCGGCTAGATCGTTCCATCAAGGGTGGGGGTGCGGGCCGGTACCGCAATCAAATAATGAAACCTCACATCCAGTCGGTGATGACCCGGGCGGCATGATTCCATCAGGCAATGGTCTGCTGTAGGCTTGGCGCAGAAACTCCTGAAGGGGTCGTGCCGTGATGAATGTCCTCTCCCCGCTGGCCGATCTGATCGGTCGCATCCTGCTGTCCGCCATGTTCATCCTGTCGGGGATTCACGGGCTCAACGACATGGAGGGCGCGGCGCGCCATATCGAGGCCGAGGGAATTCCGGGCGACCTGGCGATCGTGGTGATCATCACCGAACTGGGTTTCGGATCGCTGCTGCTGCTCGGTTTCATGACGCGTCTCATGGCGTTTCTGCTGGGCGGATTCACGCTGCTGACCGCACTGCTGGTCCACGCGAAATTCGGTGATCCGACGCAGGTGATCATGTTCCTGAAGAACCTGGAGATTGCCGGTGGGCTGGGCATTGTCTTCGCCAATGGCGCAGGGCCGCTGTCGATTGACGGTCTGCGTCGCAGATGATGTCCCTGATCCCCGTGGGTACGGAGGAGCAGGCAGGTCAGTGGTCGCTGTCAGGCAGCCAGGGGATGGAGCCGATCTCGATGCCCTCGTCCTGCAGGTCCTCGACCTCGTCCGGCGTCGCCTCGCCGTAGATGCCGCGTTCCTCCGCCTCGCCATAGTGAATCCTGCGGGCTTCCTCGGCGAACTTCGCTCCGACATGGTCGGCATTCTGTTCCACATGCCGACGCAGGGTACGCAGCATGGCGACCATCCGGGCCGGCGTGATTTCCCCGTCGCTTTCGCCTGCTGCGACCGCTTCCTGTGATGAAGTGGTCGGAACCGGGATCGGCGCGCGGGTACCGAAATCCTTGCGGGAGGCGACGTTGGGTGCCATCGGGGCCTTGCCGATCCGGCCGTCGCCGCAGATCGGGCACTCCAGCAACCCGCGCTCCTTCTGGGACTCATAGTCCGCACTTGACCCGAACCAGCCCTCGAAGACGTGGTTGTCCGTGCATTTGAGGTCAAAGCGGATCATGGTCGGGCATATCCTGCCGGAGAGGTTGTGCTGTAGCGCTGTTACATGGCGGCAGACGCGCCATGCCGCAAGGGAATTGAGTGACATGCATGGTCCTGAAACATCACCCCCGTCGCCCTGGATCGTGAGCCATCTGCCACGCGCATCGGCAGGCGAGACCCTGCTGGATCTGGCTGCGGGACGCGGGCGGCATGTGCGACTGGCGCTGGCGCTGGGCTATCGGGTGACAGCAGTCGATATCGACATCGAACCGCTGGCCGATCTGGCCGGGAAGGCAGGCGTTTCGGTCCTGCAGGCCGACCTGGAAGGCGAGGACTGGCCTTTGTCGGACCGGAACTTCGACCGGGTGGTGGTGACCAACTACCTGTGGCGACCGCTGTTTCCCGCCCTGATCCGCTGCGTCGCGCCTGGCGGGCTGCTGCTCTACGAGACCTTCGCGCTGGGAAACGAGGTGCTGGGCCGTCCCCGCAATCCGGATTTCCTGCTGCGGCGCAATGAACTGATCGAACATGTGCGACCGGAAATGGACGTGGTGGCTTTCGAGGATGTGTCGGAGGGGAGCCTGTCGGGGACCGGGCCGCCCGCTGCGGTACGACAGCGAATTGTCGCCCGGCGCAGGGGACCCGTGGACGCAAACCAGCCCGGGTGATAGGTAAACCTGTCGCCCGTGCACCATCGGATCGCATCACATGAACACCCCCCGGGGCCTGGACCTGCTCCAGCCTGTCGATATCTCGGCTTATGCCCGGGGCAACCTGGGTGTCAGTCACGCCCACCGCTTCGACAGCGGTCGTGCCGGTGAGGATGTGGTCGTGCTGGGGTTGGTGCATGGCAACGAGCTCTGCGGTGCCCACGCCCTGAAGCGGCTGCTGGATCTGGAAATCAGGCCGCGTCAGGGGGCCCTGACGTTCTGCTTCGCCAACGTTGCCGCCTATCAGACCTACGACACCGGGGTACCTACACGGGCCCGGTTCGTGGACGAGGACATGAATCGCGTCTGGGATCACGCGATGCTGGACGGGCCGCGAAACAGCTCGGAACTGGACCGCGCACGGGCCATCCGGCCGCTGGTGACCGGGGCCAGCCGTCTGCTGGATATCCATTCCATGCAGTCGGGAGGGGAGCCGCTGATGCTCAGCGGCATGACCCGGCGCGGGCAGCAACTGGCCCTGGAGATGGGCTTTCCCCACCTTGTCATTGCTGACAGCGGTCACGCGTCGGGAAGGCGGTTGCGCGATCATGGTGCCTTTGCCGATCCACAGGCGAAGGCGATCGCCCTGCTGGCCGAGTGTGGACAACACCAGAGCCGGAATGCTGCGGAGAACGCGATCGAGATCGCGGCCCGCTTCCTGCTGGCGGTCGGCAGCATTGACCGGGAAACGGCGGAGACCATCGCGCCGTTCCGCCAGCACGCGCCGTCGAAGGTGATCGAGGTGACGGAGCGCATCACGGTCACCCGGGCCGGGCGCAACGGCTTCCGGTTCGTCGAGACCTACGAGAGTCTTGCCACCATTCCCCGTGCCGGGACCGTGATCGCGGAGGAGGCGGGAAAGCCGATCCGCACCCCCCATGACAACTGCGTCCTGATCATGCCGTCGCGAAGGCTGGTGGCGGGACAGACGGCGGTTCGGCTTGGTCGCGTTGTCGGCCAGGACGCACGGTCGCCCGCGGAATGACCGCTTCGTGACCGCAACGACGACCGAGCCCGCACCCCCGGCCCGCCTGCGCGATCAGGCGATGGCCCTGGGGGTGGGTGCCGTGGGCGGCGGCCTGTTCTTCGCACTTGCCATGCCGCTGGCCTGGATGATGGGCTCGATGGTGTTTGTCTCCATCCTGGCCCTTTCCGGCGGGACGCCTGTGGTGAACAAGCGGTTCCGTGGCGTGATGGTCGCCATTCTGGGGGTGTTCCTGGGCAGCGCCTTCTCCCCTGAGGTCATCGATCGGGCCGTGCAATGGGCGCAGGCGCTGCTGGTGCTGTTCGTCTACATCGTGATCGGCAGCGGCATCGTCTATCTGTACCTGCGGCGGGTGGCGAAGTTCGATCCGGTCACCAGCTATTTCGCCTCCACCCCCGGCGGCCTGAGCGAGATGGTGCTGGCGAGCGAGGCAATGGGCGGTGATCCGCGCCGGGTCTCGCTGGTCCATACCACCCGCGTGCTGCTGATCGTGCTGATCATCCCGTTCTGGTTCCGGCTGGTGATGGACGTTGATGTACCCGCCATGATGCCGCCGCGCGAAGGGGTGGTGCCGGAAGTTCAGGACTGGCTGATCCTGGTTGCCTGCGCTGCGATCGGCTGGCCGCTGGCCATGCTGTGCCGCATTCCCGCGGCGGCGCTGGTCGGGCCGATGATCGTCTCCGCCATCGCTCATCTGCTGGGGCTGACCTATGTCACACCGCCCCCGATTGCCGTTGCTGCCGGACAGCTCGTGCTGGGGGCCTCCGTGGGGTGCCGGTTCGCGGGCACGGCCCTGACGCTGGTCTGGCAGACCGTTCGCACCGCCTTCGTGACCACCCTGATGCTGCTGGGGCTTGCCATTATCGCCATGCTGCTGTTCAGCGACATGATCGGCGTCCAGCCGGAGGCCATGGCACTTGTGCTCTCGCCCGGCGGACTTGCGGAAATGTCACTGATCGCCCTGGCACTGGGCATCGACACCGCCTTCGTCAGCACCATGCACGTCTTCCGCATTGCCATCGTGGTGATTCTCGCACCCAGCCTCTACCGCATCTTCAGGCGCGGTTAGGCCATTCCGTCACCGGGTTGCGTTGCCTCCGTCTGCCGCCGTGCCCTGCTTGCGTCCGGCGATCTGCGCCATGCCGATGACGATGGCGGCGAGGGCGACAATCCGCTCACTGGATTGGCGGGCCTGTCGATGCCATGTCAGGGGTTCGGCATTCACAGGAGGCACCGATGCAGACCCGCAATCCGCTGTTCGACGACCTGTCCCGCCTGATGACATCCGCCGCCGGCACCTTCCAGGGCGCGCGCGACGAGATGGAGGGCCTTGTCCGCACGCGGCTGGAGCGGATCCTGGCCGACATGGACCTGGTGGACCGGGAGAGCTTCGAGACCGTGCGCGAGATGGCGGCGGAGGCCCGGCTGGAGAACGAGCGGCTGGCCGCCGAGCTGGCTGATCTGAAGACGGAGCTTGCCGCGCTGAAGCAGGCGAAGCCCGCGCCGCGCCGCAGGTCGCCCGCCGCCGCAAAAAAGTCCGCGCCAGAGGACTGAACCGGCTTTCCCTGCTTGACGGCGACTCCTGGCACTCCGTAGCCTCTATCTAGCGCGTTGATTCGCTGCGCGCACAACATGTGACCGTTGGATGACGGGCTCATCCCGGTCACGGTATCGGAGGACGGTCGCCATGGGCATGATGATCGAACTCGCCGACCCCACCGTCACCAATCCGCTCGATTTCGTCGAAGCGTTCATTGATGCCAACGAATGGGCATCGGAACGCACCGGCGAGGACGAGCTTGCGGTGGTCGTGACCGGCAAGTGGTGTGACTTCAACGTCTGGGTTTCCTGGCGGCCGGAGATCGGCGGGCTGCACTTCGCCTGCGTCTTCGGCAACAAGTTCCCCACGGGCAAGCATACCGAGCTGCATGCCCTGCTGGTGCTGGCCAACGAGAAGATGAGCGTCGGTCACTTCGACCTCTGGGCGGACGAGCAGTTGCTGCTGTTCCGCCATACCCTGCTGCTGGGCCGTGATGCCGACCTGGAACTGGATCCGCTGGAGATGCTGTTCGAGATCGCCTTCTCCGAATGCGAACGCTTCTATCCGGCGGTGCAGCTTGTCCTCTGGGGGGGCAAGAGCGCCCAGGAGGCGGTGGACGCCGCCCTGATGGAGTGCGTCGGCGAGGCCTGACCGGGTTCTTCCGGCGGGTTGCTGGCCTGCGCCCTCGACACTTGACGTTGCGCGCCCCGGTGCGGATCAATGGTCCGGCATTTCGGGGAGGCGAGCGACATGGCGAATGAACATGATCTGGTGCTGCGCGGCGGCACTCTGGTCGATGGCACCGGCAGCGAACCACGGCAGGCCGATGTGGCCGTCAGCGACGGGCGCATCACCCAGGTCGGCGCTGTCACCGGATCCGGTCGGGACGAGATCGACGCCCGTGACCGTATCGTCACCCCCGGCTTTGTCGACATTCACACCCATTATGATGGTCAGGCAAGCTGGGACCAGCATCTGACGCCGTCCTCCCTGCATGGCGTCACCACCGTGCTGATGGGCAACTGCGGTGTCGGCTTCGCGCCCTGCCGGGTGGAGGACCATGACCGCCTGATCCGCCTGATGGAGGGTGTCGAGGACATTCCCGGTGCCGTGCTGGCGGAGGGGCTGAACTGGAACTGGGAGAGCTTCCCCGAGTACCTCGACGCGCTCGACGCCGTGCCCCATGACATCGATTTCGGCGCGCAGGTACCGCATGGCGCACTGCGGGTCTACGTGATGGGTGAACGCGGGGCCAACCGCGAACCCGCCACAGCGGCGGAAATCGCGGAGATGGCGCGGCTGGCGCGGCAGGGTGTCGAGGCCGGGGCGCTTGGTTTCTCCACGTCCCGCACGCTGAACCACCGCACCAGTGACGGTCAGCCGACTCCGACCCTGAACGCGGAGGCGGACGAGCTGGTCGGCATCGCCAACGGGCTTGGCGCGGCGGGGCGCGGCGTGCTGCAGATGGTCTCCGACCTGAAGCACCAGGATGATGAATTCGCCATCTTCAGGCGCATGGTTCGGGAGTCCGGGCGGCCCATGTCGATCTCCGTGGCGCAGAATGCGCGCTGGCCGAACGCCTGGCGCGACACGCTGGACCTGATCGGCAAGGCGGCGCGGGAGGAAGGACTGCCGATGCGCGCCCAAGTCTGCGGTCGCCCGGTGGGGATCCTGCTGGGCTTCGAGCTGACGATGAACCCGTTCTCGGATTATCCCGCCTGGAAGGCGATTGCCGATCTGCCGGTGGCGGAACGGCTGAAGGCCGCGACCGATCCGGCCATGCGCGACAGCCTGCTGGCACAGGGACCGGAGGCGGCGAGTGGCTTTGCGCGGCACGTGCTGGCCGATTTCGACAACATGTTCGTGCTGGGTGACGCGCCGAACTACGAACCGGAGGTGAGTGACAGCCTGGGCGCCCGCGCCCGTGCGCGTGGCGTGCCGCCGCAGTTGCTGGTGTGGGAGGCCCTGTCGGCCAAGGACGGGCGCGGCATGGTCTATGTGCCGTTCCTGAACTATGCGGGTTATGACCTGGACCCGAGTTACCGCATGCTGACCGATGCCCATACCATTCCCGGTCTGGGGGACGGCGGCGCGCATGTCGGGCTGATCTGCGACGGCAGCTTCCCGACGTCGATGCTGACGCTCTGGACCCGCGACCGCACGCGCGGGCCGAAGCTGCCGCTGGAGTGGGTGGTGAAGGCCCAGTGCCGCGACACGGCGGAGGCCGTGGGCCTGTTCGACCGCGGGCTGGTGGCGCCGGGCATGAAGGCCGACCTGAACGTGATCGACTATGCCAACCTGACCCTGCACGCGCCGGAAGTGCTCTATGATCTGCCCGCGGGCGGGCGGCGGCTGATGCAGCGCGCCAGCGGCTATGACGCCACCATCGTGTCAGGCCAGATCATCCGCCGTGAAGGCAATGCGACGGAGGCTCTTCCCGGCAAGCTGTTGCGCGGCGGCACGGCTCTGCCTGCTGCCATGAAGGCCGCTTCCTGATGCCGGATCGGATCCACGTCTTCTCGAAGTTCAATGATCGTGTCGTCGGACCGCTGGCGGAGAATTTCCCCGATGCCGAGATCATCCGTCTGGACGATGATGCCGCCTTCGCCGCCGGTCTGCCGGAGGCGGAGTTCCTGATGGCGCTGAAACCGCCGCGCGGTCACTGGGCGAAGGCAGGCAAGCTGCGCCTGCTGCAGAGCTTCGGGGCCGGGATCGATCACCTGATGCCACTGGACGGATTGCGCAGGGAAACCGTGGTCTGCAACGCGGCGGGGCTGGCGGCGGGGACAATGGGGGAGTTCGCCCTGACCCTGACGCTGATGCTGATCAAGCGCATGGACTGGGCCAACACGGGCCACCGAGCATCGACCTGGCGCCAGTTCATGCCCGGCACAGCGGCGGGTTCCACCATCGGTATCCTGGGGCTGGGCCGGATCGGCGAATCCTTCGCGCAGAAGGCCGGGGCGCTGGGGATGCGGGTGATCGGCACGCAGCGCCAGCCGCGCGATGTGCCGGGTGTGGACAAGGTGGTCGGTGCGGACCGGACGGCGGAGATCGTGGCCGAGTCGGATGTGGTCGTCTGCATCCTGCCGCTGACCGACGAGACCCGCTACGTGCTGGACGAGCCGATGATGCGCCGCATGAAACTCGGTGCCAGCCTGATCAACCTGGGCCGTGGTGGTCTGGTGGACGAACCCGCCCTGATCCGCCTGCTGGAGGAGGGGCACCTGTCCGGCGCGGCGCTGGACGTGTTCGAGCAGGAACCGCTGCCGTCGGACAATCCGCTCTGGACCGCGCCGAACCTGATCATCACCCCGCATGTCGCCGGCGGTTTCCCCGACTACATGGGCGGCATCAGTCGGCTGTTCGCGGAGAATGTCCGCGCCTTCGAGGCCGGGGAACCGATGAAGACCCACGTCAGGGACCCCAGCCGGGGTTACTGATCCAAAGGGACTCCAGCCGGAGGCTATTGATCCACATTCCGACCTATCCCAGTCGCGGGGGAAGGGGAAGAGTCGCGGCCCGACTGACGGGAATTTCAGAGGCAGCGGCTCAGTTGCCTGCGCTCTCCATGCGGCGGTGTTCGATGACGTCTTCCAGCCAGCCGAGTTTCATCTCCGGCACGGACGACAGCAGCAGGTCGGTATAGTCGTCGAAGGGCGGTGAGAGCACTTCGGACTTCGGGCCGTAGCGTACGACCTCGCCCTGGTACATGACCGCGATGGAATCAGCGATGGCGCGGACGGTGGCCAGATCGTGGGTGATGAACAGGAACGCCACCTTTTCCTCCGCCTGCAGCTTCAGCAGCAGTTTCAGGATGCCGTCGGCCACCAGCGGGTCGAGGGCGCTCGTCACCTCGTCGCAGATGATCAGGTCGGGCTTGGCGGCCAGCGCGCGGGCGATGCAGACGCGTTGCTTCTGCCCGCCGGACAGCTCCGCCGGGTAGCGGTCGATGAAGCCTTCGCCCATCTCGATCTCGTCGAGCAGCTCCGCGATGCGGTGTTCCTTCTCCTTGCCGCGCAGGCCGAAGTAGAACTCCAGCGGGCGACCGACGATGGTGCGGACGGTCTGGCGCGGATTCATTGCCACGTCCGCCATCTGATAGATCATCTGCAGCTCGCGCAGGTCGTCGCGGCTGCGTTTCTCCATTGCGGCGGACAGGGTGCGTCCGGCGAACCGCACCTCGCCCTCCCGCGGCGGCAGCAGGCCGGTGATCACACGCGCCAGCGTGGACTTGCCGGAGCCGGACTCGCCGACCACGGCCAGGGTCTGGCCCGGATGCACCTCGACATTGATGTCACGCAGCACATCGACATTGGTGCCCGGATAGGCCGCCGTGACGCCCCGGATGGTCAGCACCGGCTCGGGCGACGGCGGCTTTTCCTCGTGCCGGATGGAGCGGACGGAGACCAGTGCCCGGGTATATTCCTCCCGCGGGGCCTCGATCACCTGCCGGGTCTCCCCATGCTCCACCAGCTTGCCACCCTGCAGCACCATCATCTCGTCGGAGACCTGGGCGACGACGGCGAGGTCATGGGAGATGTAGAGCGCGGCAACGCCGGTCTTGCGGATCGCCAGCTTGATCGCGGCCAGCACTTCGATCTGGGTTGTCACGTCGAGCGCCGTTGTCGGCTCGTCGAAGACGATCAGATCCGGGCCGGAGGCCAGTGCCATTGCCGTCATCACACGCTGCAGCTGCCCGCCCGAGACCTGGTGCGGATAGCGCTGG
>CAXBNO010000018.1:0-14928 GCA_963976775.1 uncultured Kordiimonadales bacterium | reverse complement strand
CGAAGGCGTCGGCAGCCAGATGTTTCGCCGCCGTATTGTCCGGGTCCGCAAACAGCACGTGATAGAGCACCTGCGCCACCCAGCGGTACTCGCCATTGTCGAAATCGGCCTGCGCGCGGGCCAGCACCTCCGGTGCGCCGCCCATGTAGTCGACATACTTCACGGCGGCATGGCGCGGCGGCAGCGGGTTCAGGTTCGCCGGATTGCCGTCGTACCAGCTCAGGTAACGCTGAAAGACAGCCTTGGAATTGTGGCTGACCGATCCGTAGTAGCCCCGCATCCGGAAGTCGGTGGCCAGTGACGGCGGAATGTCCAGCACCTCGGCGATCTCTGCCGGGCGCCAGCCATGGTTCATCAGCCGCACGGTCTGGTCGTGGATGTACTTGTAGAGGTCGCGTTGCCGCTCCAGGAACGCCACGATGTTGTCTGATCCCCAGGTCGGCCAGTGATGCTGGCAGATCAGCGCCTCCGTCCGGCTGCCGAACTTCTCCACCGCGTCCGCCAGATAGTAGGACCAGATGCGTGGATCCCTGACTTCGGAGCCGCGCAGGGGGCAGAAGTTGTGCAGCAGCGGCGTCGCGTTCTCCGCCATGTTCAGCACCCCCAGCTCGGGGAAGAACATGTGCATCTCCGCCGGTGCCTCGGTGCCCGGTGCGAGATGGAAATCCACCTGCAGACCGTCGACTTCGTGCCGTTCCACTGCTTCCCGGATCAGATGCGTCGGTGCCAGCAGGGTGACGCGGCCACGGGCCGTGACCTTGCCCAGTCCGGCGTCCACCTGCCCCTGCGGTCCGGGCCGCAGCAGGGGGCCGAACTGGAACTGGGCGCGTCGGCTCATGGCGTTCCCGGCCAGCACGTTCTCGCCACCCACGGCCTCCATGAAACCATCGGGCGCGTAGATATCGCATTCGCCCGCATCCACCGCCTGCTGCGTGGCGATGCCCTTCACGCCGCCATAGTGGTCGACGTGGCTGTGGGTGTAGAACACGGCCTTCACCGGCACCCGCGGGCGATGGCGGTAATAGAGTTCCAGTCCCGCCTGCGCGACCTCTGCCGTGGTCATGCAGTCGATGATGATCAGGCCGGTCGCGCCTTCGATGATCGTCATGTTTGCCAGGTCCATGCCCCGGACCTGCCAGACACGATCCACCACCCTGAACAGGCCGTTGGCCATGTTCAGCCGCGCCATGCGCAGCAGGCTGGGATTGACGGTCGGAATGTCCCCGGTGCCTTCGAGGAAGTCATAGGCGGGCAGGTTCCAGACGACCGTACCGCCTTCGGTCTTCACGACCCCTCCGTCAGGCACCGCTTCCACCAGTCCGCGCGCGGCATTGGCGAAATCATCGGACTGGTCGAAATCCAGTCGCGCGCGCAGCCGCTCGTGCGCGGCGCGTGTCGCCTCGGTTGCAGACTTCTGTTCCGCGTTGCCCATTCCGGTTCCCTCCCCGATCTATCTTCACCCCATTCTGGAACAATGCGGCACCGTGGGGAAGTGAATGGGCCATTGTTCAGTCGCGGGGCTCATCCACCGGCGACCGCACGGACAGGTCACCCCAACTGGTGCAGAGGTCCACGTCGATGACGATCATCGGCCGCTGCTCCAGCGCCATCTCGCGATACTGGTGATAGCGGGCACGCAGCAGTGCGATGGCCGTGTGCAGCTCCGCCGCGACCGGTTCCACACGTGCCCTGCCCCGCAGCATCACCCAGCCAAGGTCGGCCCAGTCCTCGGCATAGCGATCGATCATCAGGCAGACGCGTTCGTTCTCCATGATGTTGCGCAGACGCTTGAGATCACGCGGATCACCGCGCTTCGGCTTCCCGTCGATCGGAATGAAGACCCTGTTGCCCGCAACGGCGAAACAGACCGGGACCACATGCGGATATCCGGCCCCATCTGCCGTCCCCAGGCGACCGACAGGCCGGTCATTGATGAACGCGCGTTCCCCGGTAGGGATAATCATGGGTTCTCCCGACGCCGAGCGCGTCTTATTGTTGCCGCTGCTTTGCACAACATACGCGGAAGAGGCGAACATGGATTACGGTTTCGCATGGTTCACGCGCGGGCCGCTGGCGAACAGCGACAGCCTGCGCCAGATCGCGACCACGGGCGAGAGCCTGGGCTACAGCCACATCGTGGTCCCTGACCATGTCGTCATTCCGGTGACGATCGACAGCACCTATCCCTACAGCGCGGACGGCTCCTTTCCCGGCACCGCCAACGGCGAATGCATGGACACGCTGGTGGCCCTGTCGTTCATCGCCGCCATGACCAGCCGGTTGCGGCTGTTGACCTCCGTCATGGTGGTGCCGCACCGCCCGGCATTGCTGACCGCGAAGATGGTCGCCACCATCGACCGGCTTTCCGGCGGGCGCATGACGCTCGGCTGCGGTGCCGGCTGGATGGAGGAGGAGTTCGAGGCGCTGGAACTGCCCCCCTATGCGGAGCGTGGCGCGGTGACCGATGAATATATCGAGGTATTCCGCAAGGTCTGGTCCGCACCGACAGTCAGTCACGCGGGCAAGTACGTGAATTTCCGGAATGTCTCCGTCCTGCCCAATCCGGTGCAGAAGCCGGGCGTGCCGATCTGGACCGGTGGCGAGAGTGCCCCGGCTTTGCGCCGTGCGGTCCGGGTCGGCGATGGCTGGTACCCCATCGGCAACAATCCCCGCTTCCCCATGGACACGCATGCCCGCATCGCGGGACGCCTTGACCGGCTGAAGGGTATCGCCGATGAGGAGGGGCGCGATCTCGCCACCCTGGATCTCGCCTACTGGAGCCACTGGTACAATCCGGGCGAAGAGGTCCGCAACAAGGACGGGGACCGGATGATCCTGACCGGTTCCGCAGATACCATTGCCAATGACATCGGCGAGATGAAACGACAGGGTTTCGGCAACCTGATGCTGAACTTCACGACCGGCAGCGCCGGAGAAACCACCGACCGGATGGCGGCCTTCATGGCCGACGTCGCCCCCCGGGTCACCTGACGGAGCTGGCGCAGACATGACTGAAGACGTACCGGCGGGGTTCCGCCCCGCGCGGCTGCCTGCGCCGTTCATCGAGGGCAATGGCCCGATGTTCTGGCGTGACGAGGACGGCTATCTGATCCTCGGCATCCGAGTCGAGCCGCGCCACACCAATGCGGGTGGCACGTTGCACGGGGGCATGCTGATGACCCTGGTGGACATGCAGCTCAATTCGTCACTGAACTACCAGCTCGATACCGGGCTGTTCATTCCGACCGTTTCCATCAACGTCGACTTCCTGGCACCGGCTGTCGCGGGTGACTGGGTGCAGGGCCGCACGGAGGTGCTGAAACGCGGCGGCAGCACGGTCTTCACCGACTGCCGGATCATCAGGGAAGACGGCACGCTGATCGCGCGCGCCGCCGGAATCTTCAAACTGCCGCGCAATGGCGATCCCAACGCGCTGGACCCGAAGGAGCTGTTTCAGTGACACCAGAGCAAGAACATGACGTGCCGGAGGGGTTTAAGGTCTTCGGCGTGCAGGATGGCCTGTTCGGACTTGTCGGCCCTGTCTTCGGCCGCATCGTGGATGGGGAGGCCCATCTGGGTTTCCGGGTGGCGGAGAAGCATCTGAATCCGACCCGGACCTGTCACGGGGGCATGCTGGCGACCCTTGTCGATGTTCAGATCGGCTTCGGTTCAGCCGTTGCGCTGAAGCAGCAGAAGTTCTTCCCCACCATCAACCTGAACTGCGATTTTCTCGCCCCCGTCCTGACCGGGCAGTGGGTGGAGGGCCGGACAGAGGTCGTCCGCGCCACGCCACGCATGGTGTTCTGCAATGCCATGCTGCTGGTGGAGGATCAGCCGGTGCTGCGCGCCAACGGCATCATGAAGATCCCGAGCGACCGCGACAGCCGGTTCCAGATGACCCGGCCACAGACCTGATCCGGTCCTGCCGCGAGATCACCCGGAAGGTCACCATCTGTGGACCGTTCCGCCCCTCTCCCCCTCCCGACCACCCATTTCAGGATACTTGCGTGGGGGGGGGGGGGGGGGAGAGGGGCGGAATGGTCAGCAATCAGCAGCGCGACTCAATCCGCCTTTGGCGGCGCGGCAGCCAGTTCCTCCCGGAACAGGGTCAGTGCCGCGATGGCGAAACGGATCATGTTGGCGGCTCGGTCACTGTCGCCGGTCTCCAGGGTGCGCCTGACGGTATTCGCACCGGCGACGGCACAGCAACTGTGCCCGGCATCGTCGCCATAGCCATTGCCCGTGGGGCCAGCCGCCCCGGTCTCTGCCAGTCCCCAGTCCCCGCGCATGTTGGTCTTCACTGCCTCTGCCAGGCAGGCCGCGAAGGGTTCGGAACTCGACCGGACGCCGGTCTGCATCAGCGCGCGGATATCCAGCCCGGTCAGTTCCCGGATCGATGTGCGGTTGTAGATGACCGCACCGCCCCGGAAGTAGGTGGAGGCACCGGGCACGGCCAGAAGTGCCGCCGAGATCAGTCCCCCGGCGGAGGATTCGGCCACCGCCACACGTTCCCCGCGATCCTTCAGCATCGCGCCGACTTCCGCCCCGAGCTTCAGCAGTTCACCCATCGTGCCGTCCGGCATATCGCTCTCCCCCACATCACAAAACGGTTGAAACAACAGTCTCGACGCGCCAGAGCTTGACCGTCAAGCAAGGGTTCAGGAACACGTTGTGACCGAAACCGCCGATACAGTGCTGCGCCTGATGACCATCGGACAGTTCGTTCTGGTCGCGGCTGCCCTCGGTATCAGGAGACCGCGGCAGCCGCTGACCTGGCTGCTGGCCATTCTGATGGCCTGCACGATGGCATATCTGCTGCTCAGCGGCGGCCAGCTTGCGCCACCTCGGGGTCCATTCCGCATGCTGCTGCTCGGACTTGCTCCGACGATACCTTTCGCCGTGTGGGCGGTGGTCATGACAGCCTTCGACGATGACTTCCGGCACGGACAGGCCTGCATTGTCGGCCTGTTGCTGATTGCGGGCACGCTGGCTGTCGCTTTCACCGCCCTGCCCGGCAACATGGCCCCGATGTTCGCCACATTCCTGCGGCTTGCCAGTCTGCTGGTGCTGGCGCATGCGGTATTCCGCACACTCTCGGGGCGACGCGATGACCTGCTGGAAGCACGCAGGCGCTGGCGACTGGTTGCCGTGATGATGATGGTGCTGCAGGTAACGTCCGTTCTGTTGGTTGAACTCGTGATAACTGCGCCGGAGGTCCTTGCCGTGCTGACACCGGTCAATGCCGGATTCATCCTGGCCCTGACCACGTTCTTCGGCATGGCGTTCCTGACCGTCGATTCCGTGGATGGACCCGCTGCGCCGAGACCGACGGAGATCGGCGCCGGCAGGTCCGGAACCGATGCCCGGCTCGGCAGGGCGTTGCAGGCGCTCATCGAGGCCGGTGGACTCTGGCAGCCCGGATTGACAGTGGCCGGTCTCGCCGCGCAGGTCGGCGTGCCGGAACACAGGTTGCGACGCCACATCAACCGCGACCTGGGGCACCGGAACTTCAACGCCTTCCTGAACACCCATCGCGTCGCGGAGGCGAAGAGGCGATTGTCCGATCCAGCTTTCGCCCGCACGCCCGTGCTGACCATAGCGATGGATATCGGCTATGGCTCTCTCGGCCCTTTCAACAGGGCCTTCCGCGACATCACGGGTACGACGCCGACAGTCCATCGCCGGGAAAATATCGCCGATTCCTGAAAAAGCAGACCGATTTCGCGCATTTCAGGCCGGTTTTCGGGATCGGCAAGCCATGCAGGCAGCGATCCGCGATGAGTTGCTCCATCGCCAACCCATTGTTGATGGAGCCGCAGAACATGACCACAACCGAGGCCCTGAGCCGCTTTCCGGACGTCTGGCCCTTCATTCTGGCCGCCGACACCGCCCGTTACGTCGTCTTTGCCGGAATCACATTCGGCCTGCTCTGGTTCCTGCGCCGTTGGCTTGAAGCCTATCGCATCCAGCGACGCCGCGCGACGCGCCGCGATATCGGCAGGGAAGTCGGCTGGTCCGTCGTGACTGCCGTCATCTTCTCGCTGAACGGTTTCCTGCTGGTCTGGTGCCTGAATGAGACCGGCGTGATCGAGATCGGTACGGGTGCCGGAACGCTGCTGATCACAGGGCAGTTCCTTGTCATCACCCTCGCGCATGACACCTGGTTCTACTGGCTGCACCGTACCCTGCACACACGCGCGCTGTTCAGGGTCGCACATCTGACCCATCACCGCTCCGTCACCCCAACACCGTGGGCGGCCTATGCCTTTGCGCCACTGGAGGCCGTTGCGCAGGCGATGTTCCTGCCCGTGTATCTGCTGCTGATGCCCACCGACAGCCTGACCATAGCGATCTTCCTGGTTCACATGATGGCCCGCAACGTCATCGGCCACTGCGGCGTCGAGATCATGCCGCGAGGATGGATCGACTGGCCGGTTGCCCGCTGGATCACGACGCCGACGCACCACGACATGCACCACGCGTTCGGGCGCTGGAACTATGGCCTTTACTTCACCTTCTGGGACCGGCTGATGGGAACGGAACATCCCGACTATGCGATGGCTTTCCGGCGCAACGCTGCCAGAATTCCGTTCGCCAGCGAGCACCTCCCCGTGACGACAGGCGTCACTGGGTCGTCTGCGGCGCCTCCGCCTGCTGCTGGCGGTTCTGCTGGTAGAGGCGCATGAAATCGATGGGATCGAGCAACAGCGGCATGAAGCCACCATCCCGTGTCAGGTCGCCGATCACCCGCCGGGCGAAGGGGAAGATCAGGCGCGGGCATTCGACCAGGCAGGCAATCTCGATCTGCTCCTGCGGAATGCCGACCAGCGTGAAGACGCCGGCATAGGTCAGGTCGATGATGAAGATCGTGGTCTCGCCGGAACTGGCCTGGATATCGAACTTGATCACGACCTCGAACGTCGCGCCTTCCAGTTGCGCCGCCTCGACGTTCACGTTGATGTTCAGGCCGGTATCCTTCGGCGGCTCCGCCAGTACCGCAGGCGAATTCGGATTCTCGAAGCTCAGGTCCTTGATGTACTGGGCGTTGATGCGGATCTGGGGAGCGGTCTGTTCTTCGGCCATGGTTTCCTGCCTGCGCGTCGGGAGTAAGGGTTGCGCGGGCGTACCATGTGATCCTCACCCGGACAAGCATCGTACCGATTAACGCTACGTAAACCATTTTGCCGGGATGATTGCTTCCGCTAGACTAATGTATCGAACGCAGGAAAGGTGCAAAGAATTCCTGTTCCTGCGACCTGAAGATGCGGCCTGTTGCGCGGAACCACCCATGAAACCGGGAATTCTGATACTGGCGTTGATTCTGTCGGCTGGCACGGCACAGTCCCAGCAGGCCGGGCAGGATGCATCAGCCTCATCCGATGGGGCAGTTCCCGACTGGCTGCAGCCGGTCGACGAGAGGGAAATGCGTCCCTATCCGGAAAGCGGGTCCAGACCTTCGGAGAATCCACCATCCTTCCGATGGCGGCGGCGTGGCTCGGGCGACGTCTACGAGGTCATCATCGATCTGGAGGACGGTCGGCAGGTCCGGCGGATGGCGGCCACGAACATGATGGCCCTGAAGGAACCGCTGCCGGAGGGTCGTCATTCCTGGCAGGTCCGACGTTGGGCTGCGTTCGACAGGGCTGACAACTGGTCGAAGAGGCGTTCGTTCACAATCGCTCCCGGAACGCCGGAACGCCTGATCCTGAGTCCGACCGAAGCCTTCGATATCGCCTCGGGCCGGGGGCGGCCCCGACTGCTGCCGCCGGACCCGCAACGGTCGCTGATGATCGCCGACGCCTACGTGGGGTGGAAGCGGGAATATTTCGACGCTGTCGAAAGACGGCTGTTCAAGGGCGGACCGGCCTTTCCGCCAACAGACGGCGATCTTTCCCATGTCGGCTCGGCACAGATGACGCGGGAGGAGCTGGTGGCCATGCGGCGCGACATCCGCTCCTCGGTCAACCGGGTGATGCGCACCGTCTATGACGGGATGCTGGTATGGATCGTCACAAGGGATATCTACAGGGGCGACCCGGGTCTGGAAGAGGCAATCGAGGCCATGCGCTGGCTGGCCAGCCTGGATCCGCTGGGTACGACGTCGAACGAGGTTTCTGACCTGCTGAACCTGCGGATCGCCGTGACGCTTGCGTCCGCCTACGACATCCTCAATGAAAAGCTGGACACCCTCGACCGGATCAGGACCCTGTCGGTGATCGAGGACCGCATCCAGCAGACCTTCGACGCCTTCGTCGTAGATGAAAGCCGGGCACTTGCGGCCTATCCGTTCAATTCGCACGGCTTCCGCCACTCGCTCGGAATCCTGGCGATTTCCGCGATCCTCGCGGGGGAGACGCCACGGGCGCAGTCCTGGTTCAATGCCACCTATCCTCTGTTTGCCGGTGTCGGCAATCCCTGGGGCGGGGACGACGGCGGCTATGCCAACGGGATCAACTACGGCACCTGGGACATCCTTCACAATCTCGAGTACTGGGATGCCCTGCGCAACATTACCGGGATCGACTACTTCAGTTCCGGCTGGGCACGCAGGGCAAGCTCCTTCCTTCAGTACATCATTCCACCAGGTACGCCGAACAGCGGCTTCGGTGACGGCTCGGAAGACTTCAAGCCGTTTGTATGGTCGGAGACCGTGCGGATGCTGTTTGAACGGACCCGCGTGCCCGAGGCCGGGTATCTCTACTCGGAATGGAGTGACTTCCTGGACCGGATTTCCGCCGAAGCGCCAGAACTGGAAGGTGAATTCGCGAGCTGGACCTTTCTGCTGGGTGCGGGTGCGCCACCGGCCGCGATCGACAAGTCTGCCGATATGGTAAAGAATCTCCCCGACTCTGCGATATTTCCCTCGATCGGCTGGGCCGCACTGCACAGTGACCTCGCCGATACCGACAGGTTCTCGATCCTGTTCAAGTCGAGCCCCTACGGCTCCTCCAGTCACAGCCACGCGGATCAGAACAGTTTCATCATCAATGGCCGTCAGCAGAGGCTGACGATCGATTCCGGCTATTACGACACCTACAAGTCCCGTCACCATCTGGCCTGGACGACAAGCACGGTTGCCCACAACGCCATTACCTTCGACGGCGGCAAGGGCCAGCCCTGGGACAGTCTCGACGCCCAGGGACGGCTGGAGAGCTTCATCAGTTGTCCTGACCATGACGCGGTAACCGGAGACGCGACGCGGGCCTACGCAGGTGAATTGCTGGAGGCGAAGCGGACACTGCTCTACCTGCGGCCGGACCAGTTGCTGGTGCATGACCGCCTGCGCTCGGAGAAGCCCCGGCAGTTCGAGTGGAACATCCATGCCCTCAACCGCATGGAATCCGAAGGCGGCAAGGGGATCAGGCTGCAAATGCCGAATGCCGGAATCTACGTGCAACAGGTCCATGGCCCGGAATCGATCTTCAGCCAGAGCGACGAATTTCCCATCGAACCCAACAGGGAACTTCAACCCGACTGGCGGCCCCAATGGCATGGGCGATTCCGCACCCGGGAGAAGCAGGAGGCCATGGATTGGCTTTTTCTCATCTCCTTCGACTGCAGTGGCGGGCTCACGACCCCGACGACGAAGCTGAAGTCCGGCGCCCTGCAGCTCAGCATCGACGGCAGGCAGGTCACGATCGGTGCCGGACAGACCGGCGTGACGGGGGCTGATGCGGCATCATGCCGGATCCCCCCAGCCGGTCGGTCCCTGATCGCAGTCGCAGACCAGATGCCGGGATCACAAGAGGCAGAGGAGCGGCCTGCGGTGAGGTTGAGACTGGGCCGATGAAACCGATCAGATACGCACTGACAATCGTGCTTGCGGTACTTCTGCATCCTGTATCCGGCGCACACGCCAATGACGGGAATTTCCGCGTTCGCATTGCGACCGGCAACTTGACAGGCGTCTATTACAGCGCGGGAAACGCGGTTTGCCGGGTACTGGAACGCAGGTATGTCGACCGTGTTGACTGCAGGATTCAAGAGACCGGCGGATCAGGTGCCAACATCTCCATGCTGGCGGAAGGACAGATCGATCTCGCGATCGTACAGGCGGATATCCTGCTTTCGCCCGCATCTCCGAGCGGCGGGCAGACGGTTGCCGACGCCAACGGCATCAAGGCGATTGCCGGTCTCTACCCGGAAGTACTCCAGATCGTGGCGCGCCGCGAACTCGGTCTCGAACGCGCCGAAGAGCTGGTCGAATATCGTTCGAATCTGGGGATGGCTGATTCCGGTACACGCAAGACGATCAGTGGAATGCTGTCGGCCCTCGCAATGTCGCTGGACGACTTCAGGTATCCAATGGAAATACCCGGTTCACGGGATCTCGATGCCTTCTGCAATGGGGAGATCGACGCCTTCACCTTCGTCTCCGGTGTCCCGAACGGAAAGGTCGCCCTGGCACTGGAGCGATGCGGCGGGGCCATCGTGGGCGTGGTTCGACAGGCAAACGCAGCCTATGTCCGGGCGACACCCGGTGTGGAGTTCTACCGCCTCCGGAAGAGCAGCTACCCCGGCATGGTCAGGACAGTCGATACCTTTGCGATCCCGGCATTGCTGGTGACGCGACAGGACACGAACGGGAGCGATGTCAGACGCATCCTTGGCGCGCTGCTGGACGACATGGTCTATTTCAGCGCGTTGCATCCCGCCTGGTCCCGGATTTCCACTGCCAGCATGGCCAGGGACATCCAACCCGAACTGATGCATGACGCCGCGAAAGCCGAGTATCTGGACCGTCGGATCCTGCCCTTCAGGTAACAGCAGTGCGCCGACGAGCCACTGACAATCAGGTCTCCAGGCGGTAGGCGTCGCCGTCGCGTTTCAGGTGTCCGGCGGTGACACCGGCGAAGTGGGTGCCGATGATCAGCACCGGCTGGTCAGCCAGTTCGTCGAACACCCGGTCGCGGGTCGCCTTCGATTCCGTCGGGTCGTAGTCAACGGTGGCACACCATTCGGTATGCGCCATCTGACAGGGATGATGGACGAAGTCGCCGGTGATCATCGCCCGCTCCCCCTTCGACTCGATCATGACGGAGACGTGGCCCGGCGTGTGCCCGTGCGTCGGCTTCAGGTAGACCTCCGGACAGATCTGATGTGTCGTCGTGACGAAGTCGACCAGCCCGGCATCGAACACCGGTTGCACGGAATCGTCGAAGATCACCCGGCTTTCCGCGTCCGTGTCCTGATCCCGCCAGTAGTCGAACTCCGGTGTCGCCATCAGATAGCGGGCATTGGCGAACGTGGGTACCCACTTGCCGTCCACCAGCATGGTGTTCCAGCCCACATGATCGACATGCAGGTGCGTGCACATGACGGTGTCGATGCTCTCGACCGGGTAACCTGCGGCGGCCATGTCTTCCAGAAAGGGCTTCTGCAGATTGGTCCAGTTGGGATTGGCACGCTGCTTGTCGTTGCCGATGCAGGTATCGACGACGATCCGGCGCTCCGGTGTCTCGATCACCAGCGCATGGATCGACATGATCAGCCGCCCCTCCGGCGTCATGAAGTGCGGCTGCAGCCATTCGATGGGCAGACAGGTCTCCCTGGTGGCTTGTGGCAGAATGAAACGGGTCCCGCCCGCGACCTCCATCTCCACGACCTTCGTCACCTTCACGTCACCAATTTGCCAGCTCTGCATGTTCCCGCCCTCCCCGACGATGAATTTTCCCGCGCTGCCGCGCGTCGCCCCGTGACATTGGCAGTTTTTTCCGGTAGTCGAAAGCACCAAGCCGACGTGGCTCAATTGGTAGAGCAACCGCCTTGTAAGCGGTAGGTTGGGGGTTCAAGTCCCTCCGTCGGCACCATCCCCCCGAATGGGCATATCGATCAGGCGGCGACCTCGACCTGTGTCGGTGGCTGTTCTGCCGTCAGACTGTCAAACGGCTGCTTGCAGGTTGCCACGAAACCGTCGATGTCCAGGGCGTTCATGCCGGGCTCCAGCGGGAACTCCAGCACCTCCGTCACCCGTGCCAGGCCGAAGAAGACATAGGCGGCGACCGCCACGATGACGGGGGCGAACCAGCCTGTGATGTCGATGGTGGCGAAGGGCAGCAGCAGGCAGAACAGGGTGCAGGTCCGCTTGACCAGCAGGGAATAGACAAACGGCAACGGCGTGTTCTGCAGCCGCTGCAATGCGGCCTTCGCGTGCTCGAGCTCATGCAGACGGTCCGAGAAGGCGCGCAGGCCGAACTCGGAAAGCTGCTGACGCTCCGCGCATTGATGCAGGTACGCCGCGCAGTTGCCAAGCGCCCGACGATGCGACGGCAGGGGCACACGCCCGATCGCCGCAATCTCGTCGATGAACCCGTGAACATGGACCTGAACTGCCTGGCGGTCTGCCGCTTCCGCAAGAAACAGGCTCGTATCCCGATCAATGCTGCGCACCTGCCCGATGACGCTGCCCCAGACCTTCCGCGCCTCCCACCAGCGCTCGTAGGCCGCGAAGTTGCGGAAGCCCAGGAACAGCGACAGGGCAACACCAAAGATCGCGAAGGGGGCGAAGCTGGTCTGCGGAATGGCCACCCCCCTGCCGCTTGCCACGACCAGTGCAGCAGTCAGCGCCGCGAAACCGAAGATATAGGGCGACACGGCAGGCACGACCGAGCCACGCAGGGTGACCAGTTGATAGAAGAACGATGGGTTGTGGCGCAGTGGCGTGGACAAGGCCCCGACCTCCGGAACAGTGCGGTTGATGTGGGCAGGCGGTGGATCGGCCCTCAATCGAGGAAACCTCGCTCCCCGATGAGTGCGAGCAGGTGCGTCAGCGAGGTCTCGCGCGTCTGGCCGCTGGTGTCCAGCCGGGCCTGTGCCCGGTCGTAGAGCATCTCCCTGCTCGTCAGCAGCGAACGGAGCTGGGTCATGGCCTCCGGATTTCCCGCCATCGGGCGCTCGTCGCCCTGCGCCCTGACCCGTTGCATGTGCTCGTCGGGCGCGGCCTTCAGCCAGATGGTGTGGAAACGGGTCAGCAGGGTCTGGTAGGTGCGCGGCTCCGCCACGATTCCCCCCGCGACGGCCAGGATCATGCGGTCATGGGTGGCGATGATGCGCGCCAGCGCCTCTGCCTCCAGCGTGCGGTAGCCTTCAGGGCCGTAGAGCCCCATGATCTCGGCGATCTCCATGCCACCATGGGCCTCGATCTCCCGGTTCAGTTCCACGAACGGCAGGTCCAGCGCCTCGCCGGCCATCCGGCCAAGCGTCGACTTGCCCGCACCACGCAGGCCGATCAGGCAGATGCGGTTGGCGCGCTGGGAGGCTTCCGGCTCCGGATCGAGCGCCCGCAGCACCTCTTCCTGTGTCTTGCGGTCGGCGGAGCGAAACAGGTCCGCGACCCGCAGCGCCTCCGAAGTCCATGGATCATCCTCGCCCACCAGCCATTCGATCCGGTGATCCAGAGCCAGGGCAACACGCTTCAGCAGGCCGATGGAGATATTGCCGGCACCGCTTTCGAGCTGCGCCAGATAGCGCGGCGAGACGCCGGAAATCTCTGACAGCACGCGCCGGGGAATGCCCTTGCGCTCCCGGGCCTTCCTGACACGTTCCCCCACCTGCAGCATCAGATCGGCGACAGCGCGATCCGGGGAGGCCGCATCATCGACCGGTGTCACCTCTCCACTGAAGGTTGCGATTTCCGCCATGCCCGACTCACCCTTGCAATATAATGCAACAAACTAGCCCCGGTTCCGCCGAATGCAATGATGCAGATCAATCGTGGTGGCAAATCGCCGTCTCGCCGTCCCGAACGGTCGCCCGGACGTCAATAGGTCTCGACGTGGTAGCGGCCCTCTTCCCGCATGGCGTCTCGCATCGAAAGCCATTGTTCGCCAATGCTCTCGGCAATGTTCACGAAGGCCTTCTCCACGCCTTCCTCCATGCCCCGCAGCCCGCAGATGTAGATGTGGGTATTCGGGTCAACCAGCATGTCGGCCACCTTTTCCTGCTCCGCCAGCAGCCGGTCCTGAACGTATTCCTTCGGCTGACCTTCGAGACGGCTGTAGACCAGATGCTGCTCCAGCAGGCTGGACGGCACTTTCTTCAGCGGCCCGAAATAGGGCAATGCCTTCGGTGTACGCGCACCGAAGAACATGGTCATGGTGCCCGCACCGGATGCCATCGCCCTCTGACGGCGCATCGTGAAGGCCCGCATGGGGGCGGAGCCGGTGCCGGTGCAGATCAGCAGCAGTCGCGCCTTCGGATCATCCGGCATCAGGAACGTCGCCCCGAACGGGCCGGTGACGCGCACCTCGTCCCCCTGCGCCAGGTCGCAGACATGGTTCGAGCAGAGTCCCTGATCCTCCCGCTTCACGGTCAGGGACAGGTTGTTGTAGTTGGCCCGTTCCCCGTCGCGGGGGCTGGACACGGAATAGAGCCGCGGCAGGTGCGGCTTGCCGTTATCGTCCTCACCCGGCGGAATGATGCCGATGGACTGCCCCTCCAGCACCGGGAAGGTCTGTCCGGCGAAGTCGAGGATGATGTGGCGGACGTCATGCGAGGGATCGTCGGTCAGGCGATAGTTGCCCTGGACCCTTGCCACGGCGGGCTTGCCCAGGTTGTACATGTTGATCGCGGGCTTCTGCGCCGAGGCAGGGGCCTTCGCCTTGCCACCGGCGCCCTTGTGCGCCTCCGCCAGCAGGGCAGCCATGGCGTCGTCCAGCGCCTCGACGCTGGTATTCGCCTCGTCAGCGCCCAGTTCCTCCTGCTCCGGCAGTTCGCTGAATTCGTACTGGTCGGAGAGTGAATAGGGCTCCCGCACCACGCGCCATTCGTCGATGGAACCGGTCGGGCAGACCGGGATGCAGTCCATGCAGAAGTTGCAGATCTCGGCATTCACCACGACGTTGTTGTCGTCATGCTCGATGGCACCGATGGGGCAGGTCATCTCGCAGGTGTAGCAGCGGATGCAGATTTCCGGGTCGATCAGATGCT
>CAXBNO010000017.1:0-15827 GCA_963976775.1 uncultured Kordiimonadales bacterium | reverse complement strand
CAAACTACATCCAGAACTCAGGGTATGCTTCCATCAAATAGTGGAACGCTCTAGCTGGCTGGCACCGCAGTCCGGGAACCTGAGCACAGTTCCAGTTCCTGCGCCGCCGATGCCGTCTGTGCCAGCGCGCTCGATACCGACACTGGCGCCGGAAATGCTGGAGTACCTGACCAGGCCGCGCCGGGATATGTCGGCGGCAAGAATGCTGTCCGCCCCGGTACCCGCCAGGCCCTGCTGGTCAACCTGCTCCGGCGCGACGGTGTGGCCAGCCTCGCAGAACTGGTGCAAGCCACTGGCTGGCAGCAGTTCAGCAAGACTGGCACCAACAGCAGCACCATCCGGAAGAAGCTGGATCTCGCTGTGGTATCGGAGACGGTGGCAGGCCGCGGCCGCGTCTACCGGATCATCCCGTGAGCCGGCGGCAGGTAATGCGGCGGGGCACCGACCAGATAACAATCACGGTCGACCTGTCAGGGATGACAGGACAGCCCGACACGACAATTACCCACCGCATCCCGACCTGCATCGGCAGACGCGGCGTGGAGCCCGGCGAAAGCCGGGCGTTCTGGGAGCCATCTGAAGATGAACCAGCTATAGCAACAAAAACAATGAATTAATGGCGGAGAGGATGGGATTCGAACCCACGAGGGAGGATTAGTCCCCACTCCCTTAGCAGGGGCGGCGGGATACCGTAAAACCTATTTGGCATCAGCGACTTGTTCCTCGTCGTCATCGTCACTGTGCCAGTTTCTTGCCAATCGGCTGTCGAGAGACCTCACCGCAGCGTCGGTTCTGGACCGCTCCAGATGGCCATAGATGTCCTTCACCAGGGCGATGGATTTCCAGCCTCCGGCGTCGGCTACGTCGGCCAGGGTCTCCCCCTGCTTCAGCATCCATGTCGCGAAGGTGTGCCGGCCGATTTCATGCAGCGAGTGGCGCTCGACCTCGGCCCGGTCGCAGGCGGAGTTCAGCGCATCGATGGGGCTGGACCTGTTCACATAGCGGAACACACGGGCTGACGGCTGGCGCTTCGACGGGATGCTGGCCATGGCGGCGACCACGGTGGGCGGCAGAGCGGCCACGCGCGGGCGCGTCTTGGTCTGGTGGATCACTGCCGTCGCGTCGGTCAGATCCACGTCTGCCCACGTCAGGCGGATCGCCTCCGATATCCGGCAGCCGGAGAAGGCCATGAAGACCAGCAGCGCCGAGAGGTGCGGCGAGGTCTCGTCCAGCACTGCGTTCAGCCATTCCGGGGATACCGCCCGGCGGACCGGCGGCTTGACCTTGCGCCTCCGGAAGGATGGCTTCTGGCACAGGCCGCATTCCCACCCGACATTCATGATGGCACTGAGAGGCGTGATCAGCTGGCGGTTGATGGTGGACGGCTTGGCGCCGGGATAGAGCCTCGACGCGGCGCGCTCTACGGCAGCCTGGTCGATATCGGCAAGGGGTGTCTGGCGGAAGTGCTCCAACAGGCGGACGACGAACCGTTCCTCCCCTCCCCTGTCGAGGTAGATGTTCAGGGCCTCGGGGAAGGTCGCTACCGCTTGCGGGCCATGGAGATGACGGTTCCAGATTTCGGTTTCGCGCCTGATCCTGATTGCTTCGGCCTGGACCTTGTCAGACGTGCCTGTGCTCTCTCGTATTCGCTGGCCTGCGATGGTGCCCTTGATGTGCCAGTTATTTGTCGCCTTCCGCCTGACGAGTCGGAGGGGCATCGCTGTATCTCCCGTTCTTCGATCATGGCGATTTCGAGTTCGCTCTGGCGATAGAGTACGCGATACCTGCCAGACCCCGATACCCAGGCCAGCTCGCCCCGCTGACGCTTCCTGATCAGTGTGCGTTGGCTGAGACGGCCGCAGACGCAGGGTTGAACACGCGGATTCCGTTGTGGCACGCCCGACATTCCCGTCCCTCTGACACCGGAATCCTCCTGTATCTGTCCTCCAGGAGACTCTTTCTTCTACCCAGGTGCCCATTGGTGAGGCCTGAGCAGAGGGCAGAGGACGACCAGTCCCTGCGAATGTGCCGGGCTGGTCCTCCCCCTCGATGCGTTCGTGCCCACCGGAGCCGACCGTCGCATTCGGGCACTGTCGTCGTATGGTTCCACGCGACAGATCGGTGACTACTATTCCGGCAGCATGAACCAACTGCCTGCATCCCGCTTTCACCGTCCGGACTGCGGGGCCCTTTGATGCGTCCCATGGCAGGGCATTCAGTTGCAACGCCACCGTCTACCGACCACTGCAACCGATCACCCGATACCGCGTCCTACAGACCAGTCATTCAGGTGACCGGACCAAGAATAGGGAAACAATAAAAGAACATCAACAAAACATTTTGTGACACAGCACCCTGACATGCTGGATCGACGTCGATTCCCGGCACGTCGTTCGCCGCCACAAGAGGGACACAACAGAATGTTTCGTCGGAATTGCATTGGGACCGGTGAAGCGTTCGGGCATACCGCAAGTCCGCGAGGTCAACCGCTCCCGGCTTGCCTTCCCCCGGTTCCCACTCCCGAGAGGCCGCGCACATGGTCCCCGTATCCGCAAGACAGGAGCCGCAAGTGAGCAAGGTCCGGCATGTCGACTACTACCCCGACGAGTTCATCACGGGCGTCGGTGGCGTCCTCACGGCGGAACAGATCGGGGTCTATTGAGTGGTGTGCACCCTGATCATGAGCCAGGGCGGACCCATCGATGAGAACTATCAGCGCCTCGCGACGCTCTGCTGCATTCAGAAGGCGAAGGCCCAACGGATTGTTGCGTCTCTCCTGGAGTGCGGAAAGTTGACCAAAAAGAGTGGGAAACTGTCTCAAAAACGTGCCGAAAACGAAGTGAAAAGAGTTGAAAAACGTATCGAAAGTGCATCAAAAGCCGCGCAAAAACGTGAAGAAACTCGCGAAAAGAACAAGCAAAAACAACGGTCGGGCGAAATAGAGATGAGTGACCGCGTCGATCCAACCATCAACCATCAACCATCAACCATCAACCATCAACCATCAACCAAGGGTAAGAAAGAGGTAAAGGTCATCGCAAGCGATGACGCGCCCGCCCCTCCCGATGCTGTCGATCCTCCTGGACAGGAAGTCCTGCCGCCTGATGGCAAGGCGACCGAGGTCGATCAGGTGCAGGCTGCATTCGACCGCTACAACCGGATGGCAAGGTCGGAGTTCTGCCAGGGCGCGAACGACAACGGCCGGGTCGCGAGCCTCGACTTCATGCGGCAAGGTGCTTGCGTGGCAGCTCAAGACTGTCCGTGTGCAAACTCGCCAGCCCCGACCCCGTGCACGCAGACTGCACCGGCAATCGATGGTCATCCTTTGCTCCCGTGACATCGCTGGGGTAGCATTCCCTGTGGTTGCGGAGTTCTGAGGGTGTGCCAGCAACCGGTTGGGAGGGCGTGTGAGCGAATCATTCTTCGAGAGGCCGATCCTGAACTCGCCCTATGGCCATCCGGGACGGCACTGGGAACTCGACGACGATGGTCAGCCGACCAACCGGATCATCGCCACGCGCCGCCGTTCGGAACTGATCACGCCGGTGCCGCAGTCCAGGAAGGGCAAGAAGTCGTCGAAGGCCGGACAGGGCGATCTGCTGACGGAGGAGGACGGGCAGGAATACGTCCTCAAGCCCATCGTCAACCAGATCCGCGCCGAGGTCGATGCATGGCGACGCCTGCCGAGCGAGAGCCAGTGGCGCGTGACACCCCATACCGCCCGTCTGCTGCGTCACTGGCGGGAACATCAGTTCAACGACGTCCGCCCCTTCTTCTGCCAGGTGGAGGCGGCCGAGACGGCGATCTGGCTGGCCGAGGTGGCGAGCCGGGAGCGTCCGGCCCATTTGGCACTGAAGCACCTTCAGGACGCCAACGGCGACGCCAATCCGGAACTCTTCCGCATCGCGCTGAAGCTGGCGACGGGTGCCGGAAAGACCACGGTGATGGCCATGCTGATCGCCTGGCAGACCATCAACGCCGTCCGCATGCCGGGCAGCAACCGGTTCTCCCGAAGTTTCCTGATCGTCGCGCCGGGCATCACCATCCGCGACCGGCTGCGCGTGCTGCTGCCCAACGACCCCGAGAACTACTATCGCACCCGGGAACTGGTGCCCCAGGACATGCTGGACGATGTCCTGAAGGCGAAGATCGTCGTCACCAACTACCATGCCTTCAAGCACCGGGTGACGACGGACGTCGCCCGCGGCACCCGGAGGGCGATCGAGGGCCGTGACGGGAAGATGGCGCTGCTGGAGACCGACGGGCAGATGCTGCGCCGTGTCATGCCGGAACTGATGCACGACAAAGCCATCGTCGTGATCAATGACGAGGCGCATCACTGCTATCGCGAACGGCCGCTTTCCGACCAGGAGAAGCTCAAGGGTGACGACCGGAAGGAGGCGGACGAGAACAACGCCGCCGCGCGCCTCTGGATTTCGGGGCTCGAGGCCATCCGCCGCCACCGCGGCATGGGTATCCGGACGGTCTATGACCTGTCGGCGACGCCCTTCTTCCTGCGCGGTTCCGGCCATCGCGAAGGGACGCTGTTCCCGTGGACGGTGAGCGACTTCTCGCTGGTGGACGCCATCGAAAGCGGCATCGTCAAGCTGCCGCGGGTGCCCATTGCCGACAACATCCCCGGCGGGGACATGCCCCAATACCGCAATCTCTGGGACACGATCGGCAAGAAGATGCCCAGGAAGGGACTGTTGAAGGGCGGCAAGCCTGTGGACCCCCACTCCATACCGCTCCAGCTCCAGACGGCGCTGGAGGCCCTCTACGGCCACTACGAGAAGGTCTTCGATCTCTGGGAGGAGAAGGACATCGGCGTCCCGCCGGTGTTCATCGTCGTCTGCAACAACACCACGACGTCAAAGCTGGTGCACGACTACATCTCCGGCTTCTTCCGCTACCACGACGACGACAGCCGAAACTTCGAGCCGGGCCGCCTGAGGCTCTTCCGCAACTATGACGATAACGGCGAGAGACTGGCCCGACCGCGCACCCTGCTGATCGACAGCGCCCAGCTCGAATCCGGCGAGGCGCTGGATCGGAACTTCCGCGAGATCGCGGCGGACGAGATCGATCGCTTCCGCGACGACATCGTCCAGCGGACGGGAGACCGCAACGCCGCCGACACCCTCTCCGACCAGGACCTGCTGCGGGAGGTCATGAACACGGTCGGCAAGAAGGGCCGCCTGGGCGAATCGATCCGTTGCGTCGTCTCGGTCTCGATGCTGACCGAGGGCTGGGACGCCAATACGGTGACGCACATCCTGGGCGTCCGCGCCTTCGGCACCCAGCTCCTCTGCGAGCAGGTAGTGGGCCGCGGACTCAGGCGGCAGTCCTACGAGATCGACCCGGATACGGGGCTGTTCGACGCGGAATACGCCGACATCCTGGGCATCCCCTTCGACTTCACGGCGCAGCCGGTGGTGGCACCGCCGAAGCCGCCGAAGAAGATGACCGGCATCCGCGCCGTCCGGCCGGAGCGCGACCATCTGGAGATCCGTTTCCCGCGCGTCCGCGGCTACCGTGTCGATCTGCCGCCCGAGAAGCTGGTTCCGAAGTTCACCGAGCAGTCGAAACTGGTCCTGACACCCGATCTCGTCGGCGCAACGAAGACGGTCAACAGCGGCCTGATCGGAGAGAAGACGCAGCTCTCGGTCGAGCATCTGCGGGACACCCGACCATCGACGATTGTCTACCATCTCACGCACCACCTGCTGCTGCACAAGTACCGCGACGCCGGGGGTGACGCGAAGCTGCACCTGTTCGGGCAGTTGAAACGCATCGCCCGCGCCTGGATCGACCAGTGCCTGGACTACAGGGGCGGCACCTTCCCGGCCCAGCTCATGTACCGGGAGATTGCCGACATGGCGGCGGGACGGATATCCGACGCCGTGACCGCCCAGATGCTCGACCAGCGGCCGGTCCGGGCGATCCTCGACCCCTTCAACCCGACCGGATCGACCTTCAACACCTCCCGGGACCAGCTCTGGAAGACCCAGGTCGACAAGTCCCACGTCAACTACGTCGTCTGGGACAGCACATGGGAGGAACAGTTCTGCCGCGTCGCGGAGCAGCACCCCCGCGTCATGGCCTATGTGAAGAACCAGGGGCTGGGGCTGGAGGTGCCCTACCGCTACGGCTCCGGCCAGCGCACCTACATTCCGGATTTCATCGTCAGCATCGACGATGGCAGCGGCGCGGACGATCCGCTGAACCTCGTGGTCGAAATCTCCGGCTATCCGAAGGGCGACAAGGCCGAGAAGGTGTCCACGATGAACACCTACTGGGTACCCGGCGTGAACAATCTCGGCAGCCACGGCCGCTGGGCCTTCGTCGAGTTCACCGAGGTCTTCGGCATCGACGATGCCTTCGAAAGGCTGGTCGAGGGCTTTGTGAGCGAGGCGGCGGCATGACGGAACGGCACGAAAAGGATATGAACCCGGGAGGCGCGATCACGAAAATTGCCAATTTGGCAACCGAATCCTATATAAAGCCCATATCCGCCCCATGGCAGTACGTCGATCCTCTCAACAATCTTGGGATCGGCCGAACCCTTGGGGCTTTTTTGTGTCGGCCCCGCCCATGACGAAAGCGGCAATCCTGATTGATGGCGGGTATTTCCTCCGGCGGCTGACAAGCGTCCGGAACGGCATTGATCCAACCGATCCTCGGCAGGTAGCTGATGCCATGCAGTATCTCGTAGGCAGCCATCTCAGGCAGCTCAACAAGGTTGCGCGCCTGCCGCATGACTTCGCCCTGCTCTATCGCTGCTTCTACTATGATGCGGTTCCCTACGACAGAAAGGCCCATCTCCCTGTAAGCGGTCATGGTATCGACTATGCAAAGAGTCCCCAGGCCATTTTCCGTCGCGCGTTGTTCGACGCACTTAGGCGAAAGCGCAACTTCGCAATCCGACTTGGCTCTGTCACGCGCGAGCGTTCGTGGGTAATGAACGAGGAAATCCAGAAGGATCTGATCGCGGGACGGATCAGTGTGGGCAACCTGACGGATGACCATTTTTACGCCGGCCTTCGCCAGAAGGGCGTGGACATGCGGATCGGACTCGATATCGCCTCGCTCACCCTCAAGAAGCAGGTCGATACGATCATCCTTGTCGCCGGGGATTCGGATTTCGTGCCCGCGGCAAAGCTGGCCCGACGTGAAGGCGTGCAGATCATTCTGGACCCGCTTTGGCGCAGTGTGGCGCCAGACCTCTTCGAGCACATTGATCTTCTGAGAAGCGGGTTCCCGCGACCGGGTGCGCGGGCTGAGGCCGTAAACGAAGATGACGAAGGTGAGGACAGCGATGGCGCGTAAGCCGAAGGGACCGAAGGAAGTCGAGGCACAGAAGTACCCGCACAAGCGGGTCAACGTACCGACGGCGGAGCTGGAGAGCGTGGCCGAGCGGGTGATCGACCGCGACGTCCGCGCGGCGTTCGCGCGGCGCGACCCCGACCTGGACCCGCAACTGGTCTGGCGCGGCAAGGACATCGCCGACTGGTCCGACCTGGTGGTCCCGGCACCGCCGCTCTACATCCAGGAGAAGCTGCATCCGAAGGTCATCATCGACGACCTGATGAAACAGTCGAAGGCGCGCCGCCCTGAGCGGGAAGACGATGCGCCCGACCTGTTCGCCGATTTCAACGGCGTGCCGAAGGACGCGCAGGCAGAGTTCTACAGCCACCCGCAGAACTGGTCGAACCGCCTGATCCTGGGCGACAGCCTGCAGGTCATGGCCTCGCTGGCCGAGCGCGAGGGGCTGCGGGGCAAGGTGCAGTGCATCTACATCGACCCGCCCTATGGCATCAAGTTCAACTCCAACTTCCAGTGGTCGACCACCAGCCGCGACGTCAAGGACGGCAAGGCCGACCACATCACCCGGGAGCCGGAGCAGGTGAAGGCCTTCCGCGACACCTGGCGCGACGGCATCCATTCCTACCTGACCTATCTGCGCGACCGGCTGACCGCCGCGCGCGACCTGCTGACCGATTCCGGCTCCGTCTTCGTCCAGATCGGCGACGAGAACGTCCACCGCGTCCGTGCGTTGATGGACGAGGTGTTTGGCGAGGAGAATTTCGTATCTGAAATTTTTTTCAAGAAGACCGGCGGACAAAGCTCTTCTGCAATAGCCAATGTCGTGGATATAATTCTGTGGTACGGAAAAATCGCGAATTCACTTAAATATAGACAAATATATACTGAAAAAACTCCGGGGGAGGAGGGAGCGACAAACTATACTTGGATAGAAGAAGTTGGCGGCAATCGCCGACCACTTGAATCTGCAGAGAAAGCAGGGCGTAAGACGATTCCAGTCGGGGCCAGCATCATGCAGCCATATCCGATGTTTTCCGACGGTCCCTCAGCGCGTGACCAGCCGTTGATGTGGAATGGTGTGAAATTTGAGCCATCACGAAATGCGCATTGGAAGACGCATTCTGTAGGATTGAATAGATTATCGAACTCGGATCGCCTTTTAGGTCAAGGAAAGACTCTCAGATTTGTAAATTATTTGCGAGATTTTAATGTTACACCTATTTTGAATATTTGGTTGGATACACAAATTAGTGGATACGGTGCCGACCGCAGTTACGTAGTTCAAACACTGCCCAAGGTCATCGAACGCTGCATCCTGATGAGCACCGATCCGGGCGACCTGGTGCTGGATCCGACCTGCGGCTCGGGGACGACGGCGACGGTGGCGGAGCAGTGGGGGCGGCGCTGGATCACCGTCGACACCTCCCGCGTCGCCCTGGCGCTGGCCCGGGCGCGGATCATGGGCGCGCGCTATCCCTGGTACCTGCTGGCCGACAGCGCGGCGGGGCGGCAGAAGGAGGCCGAGGTCACCCGGAAGCCGCCACGCTCCGGCGCCACCAGCGGCGACATCCGCCAGGGCTTCGTCTACGAGCGTGTGCCCCACATCACGCTGAAGGCCATCGCCAACAACGCCGAGATCGACGTCATCTGGGAGCGGACGCAGCCCGCTGTCGAGGCCGCGCTGGCGGACCTCAACCGCGCGCTGACCGGCCATGCCGCGCCGTTCGAGGTCGCCACGGGCGGCCGCAAGGGACAGAAGATCGACTTCACCGCCGACCCCGCCGCCACGGTCGGGATGCCCTCGGGCGAGCGGGCGCCGGCCGCCGGCTTCATGGAGTGGGAGGTGCCGCGGGAAGCACCCGACGGCTGGCCCGGGGCCGCGCAGAGGGCGCTGGCCGCCTTCTGGGACGCCCGCATCGCCCGGCAGCGGGAGATCGACGCCTCCATCGCCGCCGCCGCCGACCACGAATATCTCTATGACCGCCCCTACCAGGACAATTCGAAGGTGCGCGTCGCCGGCCCCTTCACCGTGGAGAGCCTGTCGCCCCACCGCACCGTCGCCGTGGACGAGGACGACGAGCTGATCGGACTGGACGAGGACCCGGCTGCGCCGCCGGCGCCGGACGCGTCGAACGACTTCGCCACCGTCATCCTCGACAACCTGAAGACCGCAGGCGTGCAGTTCACCGACCGTGCCAGCCGCATCCGCTTCACCTCGCTGCAGCCCCGGCCCGGCGATTATGTCTGCGCCCGCGCCACCTTCGAGGACGACGACGGCGCGGAGAAGCAGGCCGGTGTGTTCATCGGCCCCGAGTTCGGCACCGTTGGCCGCCAGGATCTGGTGCTGGCCGCGCGGGAGACTGCGGATCTGGGCTATGACGTGCTGATCGCCTGCGCCTTCTCCTTCGACGCGCATTCGTCGGAGTTCGCCAGGCTGGGCGGGGTGCCGGTGCTGAAGGCTCGCATGAACGCCGACCTGCACATGGCCGAGGACTTCCGCAAGACCGACAGGGCGAACCTGTTTGTCGTCTTCGGCGAACCGGACATCGAGATCATCGAGGAGGCCGACGCGCAGGTCCGCGTGAAGATCCGCGGCATCGACGTCTTCAAGCCGCAGACCGGCGAGGTCGAGAGCGGCGGCCCGGAGAGCATCGCCTGCTGGTTCATCGACACCAGCTACGACGACGAGAGCTTCTTCGTCCGCCACGCCTATTTCCTGGGCGCCGCCTCGGACCCCTACAAGGCGCTGAAGACAACCCTGAAGGCGGAGATCGACGCGGAAGCCTGGGCCAGCCTGAACAGCGACACCTCCCGCCCCTTCGACAAGCCCACGACGGGCCGCATCGCGGTAAAGGTGATCAACCACCTCGGCGACGAGGTGATGAAGGTCTACGGGGTGAGGTGATGAAGATTTCGAAGCCCATCAATTCGCTGCAAGAGGATTTCAACGTTCTTTGCGACAAGGGGGGCGGGCGTGGTGGCGGGCCAGCGCGCTCCCCTGTGCAAGATCTGTTGCATCATGGCAGCAAGTCGCTGAACGCGACAGCTTATCAGGAAACACAGGAGCACCTTGAGCAGTTCTCTGACCGCAACCCATGGCATGTTTGCTTCGCCGTTGGTCTCAGTTGGGGACATCTAGCCAAGCTCGACCTTGATTTCACCGATGCCGCGACACTCGTTTTGTCGGATCTTGACGGTGCGGCGCTTGCCGACGCCAAGAAGTTTCACCTTGAACGCGGTGCGACGCCGATCGAGCAATCGCTGATCAGCGGTTATCAGATGTTCCAAGATGTTCGTCTGCCGTCTGCCCTACCTGATAGCTTGACTTCCTACGGGCGGGCGCAGGAGAGATGGCTCAGCCCTCTGCTATCGCCTACTAGCGAAAAACGTCGCTACATGGGCGCCTGGAATGCGACAGCCATGTTCATGGTGGGCATCTTCTCGAATCCCAAGCTTGGTAGGCAACTCCTGGATCAGACAGTGCTGCTTCCCCCCAGTGGCGCAATCCATCGTGCCCTTGCGATTCTCCATCATGCACACATCCTGTCGGCCCCCCCTTCCGGCACCGAGCTGGATGATCAGTCTTTCGAGCCGGGTGCCCTCTACGTGAACAATGCCCTGATGGCTGGACTTCTCAAGGGACACGATGACTGGAGCATGGTCGATCTGCACACAGGCCTCTATTTATTGGGTACCCGATTCCCGGTGTCCTCAAAGTGGGTTTAGCTCATGGGGCAGGCCAACTACATCGGCGGTTCATCGATCAACGGACGCTGCGCGGGCGGCTACCCCGAGCCCAAGGAGCGACGTCGGCGTCTGAACTGGACGGAAAGTATCCCGGCCGCGCATCGTGGACTGGTGCAATCGGCAGACAATCTCGGCCACTTCAAGCAGCGAGTGGACCGTCGCGCAGCGAAAATCGAGGTCGGCAACATTTCCGAACTGGAGCAACGGCAGCTTGCGCGCCTCCACCAGCGTCTCTGCGGCGTCGTGGAAATGGCCCAACTCCGCCAGTTCAGCGAGAGCGAAGATCATCCGGATCACTCGGCATTGTCGGCGGCACGGAGTCGCGCCAGTACTCTCTTGCGCGTGCTGGCCCGGCTCCAGCAACTACACCCGGCAATTCCATGAACTTCCGCATCGCTGATAGCTTCACCACTGCGCTGGGGCAGTTGCCGAACGAGGCGCAGAAGCAGGTGAAACTGACGGTCTTCGACCTGCAGACCAATCCGGGTCATCCGGCGCTGAAGTTCCACAAGCTGAACAAGGCCCGGGACCCGGGCTTCCGTTCTGTGCGGGTCAGCCGCGACCTCCGGCTGATTGTCCATCAGAGCGGGTCCGGCCTGCTGCTCTGCCATGTCGACCGCCACGACGCCGCCTATCAATGGGCCGAGCGACGGCGCATCGAGCGGCACCCGAGAACCGGCGCGGCCCAGCTCGTCGAGATCGAGGAGGTCTGTCGGCGCGAAACCGTCGCCCCCGGTGCCAACGCCCCCGGTGCCGAAGTGCCGGATGGGGAGCACGGTCCGGCGCTCTTCGACGACCGTTCCGAGGATGAATTGCTGTCATGGGGCGTGCCCTCCGACTGGCTGGCGCGGGTGCGCGCGGTCGACGAGGACGGCCTGTTCGACCTGCTGGAGCGCCTGCCGGCCGAGGCGGCAGAGGCGCTGCTCAGTCTCGCCGCAGGCGAGGAGCCTGTCGCCGCGCCCGCGACAGCCGCCGACACGGACCCCTTCGATCACCCGGACGCGCAGCGCCGCTTCCGCGCCTTCACAGGCCGCGACGAACTGGAACGGGCGCTGGACTTCCCCTGGGAGAAGTGGACGGTCTTCCTGCATCCGGCGCAGCGGCGCTTCGCCACCGACGACTATGGCGGACCGGCGCGGGTTGCGGGCTCGGCCGGAACGGGAAAGACAGTGGTCGCGATCCACCGCGCCGTCCACCTGGCGCGCCGCGCCCCGGAGGCCCGGGTTCTGCTCACCACCTTCAACAGCGCGCTGGCACGGCATCTCGGGCTGAAGCTGGACCGGCTCACGGGGATCGACAGCGCGGTTGGCAGCCGGATCACGGTGAAGCCGGTGCGCGCTGTCGCCCATGACCTTCATTCAGAGTTGATCGGACAGCCGAACATGGCACCGGCCAGCGTGCAGCGTGCCCTTGTCCGGGAGGCGCTGAAAGGGCTGGACGGCCCGGGCTTCACCGAAGCCTTCGCCTATGCCGAATGGCGCGAGGTCGCCGACGCCTGGCAACTGGCCGACTGGGAAGCCTATCGCGACGTGCCTCGTCTCGGTCGGAAGACCCGTCTCGGCCAGCGCCAGCGCGAAGCGCTCTGGTCTGTCATGGAGCATGTCCGCGCCGGACTGGCGCAGCGCAGCATGACGACCTGGTCGGCCATGTTCGCAAGGGTCACGGCTGCACTGCAGGAACACCGCGCGCGGCCCTTCGCCCATGCGGTCATTGACGAGGCACAGGACGTCGGCGTTGCCGAACTCCGGTTCCTGGCAGCCTTGACCGGCGGCACACCCGATGGTCTCTTCTTCGCTGGCGACCTGGGTCAGCGCATCTTCCGCCAGCCGTTCTCCTGGAGGCGGCTCGGTGTTGATGTGCGCGGCCGTTCCCACACGCTCCGCATCAACTACCGGACCAGCCAGCAGATCCGGGCTGCTGCCGACCGGCTGCTGCCGGCCTCCATCAGCGATGTGGACGGCAACGCCGAGGACCGCCGCGGCGCCGTCTCGCTCTTCGATGGGCCACCACCGGAGCTGGCGGTGCTGAAAAGCACCGACGACGAGACAGCGCACGTGGCGGCCTGGCTGGAAGCGCGCAGGGCCGAGGGCGTGGCGCCGGAGGAAATCGGCCTGTTCGTCCGCTCCGAGGCGGAGCTCGACCGCGCCCGGGCCGCCGCGAAGGAGGCGGGGCTCAGGTGGCTGAAAATCTCCGACGAACAGGCGCTGGGCGACGGTCTGGTCTCGATCGGCGACATGCACCGCGCCAAGGGGCTGGAGTTCCGAGCCGTTGCCGTCATGGCCTGTGACGAGGACGTGATCCCCTCGGAAGCGCGCATCGCCGAGATCGGCGACGAAGCCGACCTGCAGGAGGTCTACGACACCGAGCGGCATCTGCTCTACGTGGCCGCCACTCGGGCGCGGGATCACCTGCTGATCACGGGCGTCGATCCGGCGTCCGAGTTCATGGACGATCTGGGCTGAGGGGGAGGTAATGGCGGGTTTCTACCTGATCGACGCAGACCGGGGCCTTCTGTCGCTGGAACGGGAGGAACTGTTGCGCGAAGCCGAGTTGCATCAGTTGCTGGAACGTCATCCGCAGTTGCTGACGGGCGTCCCCGGCTCGGAGTTGCCCAAGGAACCCTATCTTCTGGTGAAGTCGGAATTTGGCATCGCCGACAGCAAGGCCGGTCAGGACCGCTGGTCGCTCGACATCATGCTGCTGGCCCGTGACGGCACGCCGACAATGGTGGAAGTCAAGCGCGCGGGCGACGCGCGGCTGCGCCGCGAGGTCGTCGCCCAGATGCTCGACTACGCCGCGAACGGCATGAGCGCGATGACGGCGGAGAACCTGCAGTCGGCTTTCGAGAGGAGCCGGGAAGGCAGTGCGGACGATCTCGCGGGCTTCCTTGGCGGTGACGGTGATCCGGACGACTTCTGGATGCGGGTCCACGAGAAACTGGATGCCCGGGATCTGAGACTGATCTTCGCCGCCAACCGCATTCCATCGGAACTGCGGACCATCGTCGAGTTCCTGAACGAGCAGATGTCGAGCGTCGAGGTGCTGGCGGTGGAAGTTCGCCAATACGTCTCCGGCGATCTCCGCATGGTTTCCTCGGAACTCGTCGGCGACACGGCGCGCGCAGCCCAGCGGAAAGGCACAAGGCCGACGGGGCCGAAATGGACCGAGGACGCGTTCTTCGAGGCGGTGTGCGAGCGGGCTGGAGGTAAGGCGGCGGGTATTCAGGCAGACCTGCTCACCTGGGCCAGGGAGCACGGATGCCCGGTCGGAGCCGGTAGCCAGCCGGATGGCGGCCTGCTTCTGCGTGTGCCCTCTCGTCCGCAGGAGACGTTGCTGAGTCTGGGTGCGGATGGGCGCATCGCCTTCGGCTTCCCCAGCATTGCCGGCGCCATCGGACGCGAGATCGTCGATATCAGGAACGAAGTGGCTTCGATTCCCGGGCTCCGGCTTTCGCCTGCCGAGAAGTATCCGAGCGCCGATGTCCTGGACCTCGCCGACGACGGTCGGATGTCCGCCCTGAAGCGGATTCTCGAAGATTGGATCGCACTCGACCGCGAGCGCAATTCGGGCGCGGAGCGACAGGCGTGGACCTGAGCGACCTGCTCCGGCTGGAAGGCGTCGCACCCAAGGACGTTCTGGTCCTGCGCCACCGGCCTTCCGAGCCTGAACTCGCCCGCGTGCTGCCCTGGCTGGCCGATCAGTGCCCGGATCTCTTCAACGCCTATCAATCGACGCAGAACCCGCGGGCCGAGAGCGCCCTGTCGAATGCCGGCCATCTGGCTTCTTTCGTCGTGCTCGACGATGGCCGGGTCGTCTTTGCGGGACTGTATCGAAACGCGGGCTGGTCGCCGATGGACCAGAAGACCTTCTGTGCGCTCGATACCCACAAGGAACTGGCGCGCTTCGGCATGACCGGCTTCGCGGAGGCCGAGGAGAGCAAGACCTTCAAGTGCTTCGATCTCCGCCTCACCGAGACATTTGCCGAATGGAAGGGCCGACTGGTCATCGACTGGCCACCGCCGCCCATCGCCTGGTATCGCTGGGCGAACCGAAACACCTTTGCTGTCCGCGCCATTCTCGAAGAGTCGGCGCTGAACCCGCCCATGCCCGACTGGCGGGAACTCGATCTGGGCTGGGATGAGCTTGGCGTGCTTCCAGCGCGCTGGCGCAGCGCGCTCGCCCAATGGCGCGGCATCTACCAGATCTACGATGCCTCGGACGGCATGCGCTATGTCGGCGCCGCCTATGGCGGGGAGAACATTCTGGGACGCTGGCTGAACTACGCCGCCAGTGGCCACGGCGACAACCTGCTGCTGAAGGCGCGCGACCCACGCCATTTCCGGTTCAGCATTCTGGAGCGCGTCTCACCCGACATGATGCCCGATGACGTGATCCACCTTGAGGGCACCTGGAAGCAACGTCTCCACACCCGAGACCCGGCGGCAGGCCTGAACAGCAACTAGGAGAGCGGCATGAACAGATCGATGCCGAGCGGGGCGGCCTATGAGCAGGCGCTTCTGGAATGCCTCTGGGCCTATGCCGACACGCATCTGACCGGTCAACTGGACGGCGGTAGACGAGACGGACGGCCGCCCGTGCTGGCGAAGGGCCGGGAGGCGCTGAATGTCATCGTCTCCGACGAGGCCGAGACGGAGGCACTCACGGCGCTGATGCCGGCAAGGGAGCGGCATCGGCACTATGGCAGCCTGAAGAGTTCTCAGGCGCTCGCCCAGAGCGTCTTCGGTCTGCCGTTG